>NZ_BRLB01000005.1 GCF_027923465.1 Vallitalea longa | reverse complement strand
TAGGCTATCACATGCCTCTCTCATTGTAAATGGTACGCTACGCCAAACTAGATATTAAAAAAATACAATATATCTACACTATAAAATTTTATTTGAAAATACCGGACATTTAATATTGCAATTTATAATATCACTATTTTTTTCAAATAATAATTGACAGTTGCAATATAAAAGTATAACATCAATAATGTTAACTTTTTTTAAAAAATCGGTTAAAAAATTAGGTAAGGAAAGTGTAACTTTCTCATACATCTACTAAATAATTTGATAAAGGAAGATTAGAATGGTAAAGGACAAATTAAATTTTACTAATGAAGTCAAAAGAAGAAGAACTTTTGCAATAATATCTCACCCAGATGCTGGTAAAACCACACTTACGGAAAAATTTCTACTATACGGTGGAGCTATTCGTTCTGCTGGTTCAGTAAAATCAAGAAGATCTGCTAAATATGCTGTTTCAGACTGGATGGAAATAGAGAAGCAAAGAGGTATTTCTGTTACATCTAGTGTACTTCAATTTGAATATGATGATTTTTGTATTAATATATTAGATACTCCTGGACATCAAGATTTTAGTGAAGATACTTATAGAACACTTATGGCAGCCGATAGTGCAGTTATGGTAATAGACTGTTCTAAAGGTGTTGAGGAACAGACTAAAAAACTTTTTAAGGTTTGTAAAATGAGAGGCATCCCAATCTTTACTTTTATAAATAAAATGGATCGTATGGGAAAAGACCCTTTTGATTTATTAGATGATATCGAAAATGTACTTGATATAAAGTCATGTCCAGTTAATTGGCCTATAGGTTCTGGAAAAAATTTCAAAGGTGTATACAATCGTTCCGAGAATAAGATTGAGGTATTTAATGATGGTAACCATGGACAATCTATTGCCAAAACAATAACTGGAGATTTAACTGATGATAAATTTACTGAACTATTAGGTGATGATTTACATGAACAATTGAAAAATGATATTGAATTATTAGATATTGCTGGAGATAACTTTAGTATTGATGAAATACAGAATGGGAATTTGACACCTGTATTCTTCGGAAGTGCCCTTACTAACTTTGGAGTGGAACCATTCCTAAAATCATTTTTGGATATTACTACTCCACCGAAAGCACGTCCCAGCAACTTAGGTGATATTAATCCAGAAACATCTAATTTCTCAGGATTCATCTTCAAGATTCAAGCTAATATGAATCCTGCTCATAGAGATAGAATAGCTTTTCTTCGTATATGTTCAGGTAAGTTCGAAAAAGGTATGATAGTTAATCATGTTCAGAAAAACAAGAAAGTGAAACTAGCCCAGCCACAACAATTTGTCGCACAAGACAGAGTTGTAGTAGATAACGCTTATCCAGGAGATATAATAGGAATACATGACCCAGGTATTTTTAATATAGGAGATACATTATGTCAAGATGGATCTGGTTTGAAATATGCTGGTATACCACAATTTGCACCTGAACATTTTGCAAGAATCTCTACACTTAATTCTCTTAAAAGAAAACAGTTTTTAAAAGGAATCACACAATTAGCTCAAGAAGGTGCCATTCAAGTATATAAACGTCCTAATATCGGTTTGGAAGAATTGATTATCGGTGTTGTTGGAGTCCTTCAATTTGATGTATTAGAATATAGATTGAAAAATGAATACGGTGTAGATGTTTCTAAACAACTGCTACCTTACAAACACATTCGTTGGATTGCTAATGAAGACTATGATACATCTAATCTATCATTAACCATGGATTCAATGTTAGTAGAAAACAAAGACGAACAACCTGTAATACTGTTCCAAAACGAATGGTCAATCAGACATATATTAGAACGTAATAAAGATATAGAATTACGTGAACACTCTTAAATCTTTCTAATAATTTACCCTAAAACGGATTTATAGATATAATCTTATCTTCTATCCGTTTTAGAGCAAATAAATAGTAATAAATTCATTAATTAACTTTCACCCTATTTGAATTATTACATTATCATTTTATCTATTCCTTAGCCATAAATCCTAATGGTCAACAATTCCATAATCTATTAAATACACACCATTTCGCCGATTCATTATGTATCCTATTATCTTGATTATCTAGATGATACATTATTAATAACAGTAAATAATATTATCATATATCTTTTTTGTAATTGACATGTTATAATTATTATCCTTGCGACTTGGAATTAATTTTTAAAACATATTGTAAAACAACCTCATTTGATATAAAGTAGAAGAGTATTAATTTTATAAAATCAAAGTTACTAGAGTTATTCACAATTTAATGGAATTTATAAAAGTTATACACAATATGCATTAAGATATTAACAGATAGTAAGTGCGTATAATATTTATAATATCAGGAGGTATTTGTATGAATCTAAAAATAGCTTTACAGCTGTACACAGTAAGGAATGAATGTAACAAAGATTTTATTGGTACATTAGAAAAAGTAGCTGAACTTGGTTATGATGGTGTAGAATTAGCTGGTGTTTATGGATTGACCGCTGAGGAATTAAAAGTAGAATTAGACAGACTTAATCTAACAGTCATGGGAAGTCATATAGGTTTAGAAGAATTAGAGAAAAACCTAGACGATATTATCGAATATAATAAAACAATCGGTAATTCTTTCATCATTTGTCCTTATGCAAAATGTGAAACAAAAGAGCAATTAGAGGAATTAGCTAATAAATTAAATATTATCGGCAACAAGTTAAGTGCTGAAGGATTACAACTATTATATCATAATCATTCACATGAATTTGAAAAGATAGATGGCATTTATGGTCTTGATTTATTGTTTGACCTAACTAAGAATATGCTAATGGAGTTAGACACACATTGGGTAGAACGAGCTGACCTGGATGTTATAGATTATATGGATAAAAATAAAGATATACTGAAATTAGTACACATAAAAGATATGATTGAAATAGATGGCAAAAAAGATTTTGCCGCAATAGGTGAAGGTACAATGAATATTAAAGGCATTCTCCAAAAAACTGTTGAAATAGGTTGTTCATGGGTAATTGTAGAAAACGATCAACCAAAACCTACAGGTATTGAAAATGCTACTATCAGTATTAATAACCTTAAAAAGATGTTAGATTAATACACTATCTCCAGCCACTTTCTAAATGGCTGGAGATATTAACAGTTGTTATCTTTTCAATTCTAATTTCTCTTCTTTATTGTATATTACTATTGGATCACCATTCAAAAGTTTATATTCAACACCTTTTTCATCAACACTAACAAGTATTTTTCTCCCTTTGAACGAAATCCTGAAAGAATAAGAAGTCCATTTTTCAGGTAAGTGAGGAGAAAATCTCAGCATCCCTTTTTCTTCTCTCATACCACCAAATCCAAAAATTATAGACATCCATGTTCCAGCCATATTAGCTGTATGAACTCCCGCAGTAGTATTATTATGTATATCATCTATATCAGTTCTTACTGAATGAATAAAATAATCATATGCTTTATGGTAATAACCTAATTCATTAGCCATTATGCTAAAGATACATGTTGATAATGAAGAATCATGTGTAGTTATTTTTTCATAATAATCATAATCTCTTTTTTTTTGTTTATCATCAAACAGGTCATTAAGTATAAATTCCAATAGAATCAAATCAGCTTGTTTACAAACTTGGGCTCTATAGATATTAATAGGATGGTAATGCATTAGCAACGGATATTTACCTTTGCTTTTTTCAAAATCCCATGCTGGTTTTTGAAAAAAACTATCATCCTGTGGATATATTTTTTTATCTTCGTCATAAGGTATATATATATTAATATAAGCTTCATGAAACTTATTAATCTCAACTTCATCTATATTTAGATTATCTGCCAATTCTCTATACTTCAATGGATATTTGTTCTTCAAGAATATTACAGCTTCATAGGCATTTTTTAAGTTGTTCGCTGCCATAAAATTAGTATATACATTGTTATTTACTATAGCTGTATATTCGTCAGGTCCAGTGACACAACAAATATGGAACTTACCATCATCATTGAATTGTCCTATTTCCAACCATAATCTAGCCGTTTCTACCAATATTTCAACACCTTTTTCAACAAGGAAATCTTCATCTTCACTAGCTTCAATGTATTTGCATATAGAATATGCTATATCAGCATTTATATGATATTGAGCTGTTCCCGCAGGAAAATATGCTGAACACTCTTCTCCATTAATGGTTCGCCATGGATACAAGGCACCTTTATCATATTGCATTTCTTTTCCACGTTTTCTAGCTGCTTCTAACAGATTATATCTGTATTCTACTAATTCTTTTGCTATGTCTGGATTGGTATATATAAAAAAAGGAAGAATATATATTTCCGTATCCCAGAAGTAATGCCCTTCATAGCCTTCTCCTGTTAGACCTTTTGCAGAAATATTAGTAAGACCATCTCTTCCTACAGATTGTAGCAAATGATACATGTTGAATCTTACACCTTGTTGAACAGAATCATCACCGTCAATACTTATATCAGAATTATACCAGAATTCATCTAGATAATCTTTTTGTTTACATTTATAAAATTTATAACCATTGTCCATCACTTCTTTTAGTAGAATTATTAAATTGTCACTTGTGATTTTTTCTATATTGTCTTCAACATATTTATATGTCTTGTATAATACATACTTCTGAAGTATAATAGGTTCATTCTTCATAGCTTTCACATCATATGTATGTGACACCAATTCATTATATTCTGTGTAAGAAGTACTGCATTCACCAGTACAATCCAACCTGTTGCTCATGACACAAACTAATCCTAGATCAGATGATTTTGTTCTAGAAATTATTTTTCCTATATTATCATCTATACTTGACTTAATTACTCTCAGTTCATCTCCATTAAATTCAACACCTATTCTTGGATCATTCTCCTTAGTGATATTTTTTACATTCCCATTAATAGAAGAGATGATTTTAATGCTACCATCAAAATTAATAGGAGTAATCTTAACTTTTGATAATAGAAGATGCTTTTCATAAAAGCTTATCAACCTCTCACTTTCAAAGGATATCTCATCACCTCTTGGAGATATCCAAGTTAACTTTCTAGTCAAAACACCTTTTCTGAAATTGATTTCTCTAATATAATCTTTTGTTGTACCTTTCTCTACATTGAACAATTCTCCATTAATATATATGTCTATTTTTTTGCCATTGGTAACATTAAGCATAGCATGACTTCTACTTGGATACCCCTTATATTTTTCTCCATATGATAAATCATAGTAATCATAAAATCCATTAATGAATGTTCCGTCATATTCTTCAAGTTCTAATCCTTCTTCGAAATTTCCTCTAGTTCCAATATATCCATTTCCCAACGCAAATAAAGTAGCATTTAATGAATACTTAGTAGTATCAATTTCTTTTTCTGTAAGTCCCCACACATTTATGTCATTCATGTTGTTCACTTCCTATTCTTACTAACATGTCTATTACTTCATCTATAACTATTGTGTAATTGATTATTTGACTGCTCCAGCTGTAACACCTTGTATAATATGTTTTTGTGCAAAAATATAGAATATGATAACTGGTATGATAGTAAGGACAAGTCCTGCCATAGCCATATTCCATTGAATAGTGAATTCACCAAAAAAGTAAAATGTCGATAAAGGTATTGTCCTAAGAGATTTACTTGATAATATTAGTGATGGAAGCAAGAAATCGTTCCATATCCAAATAAGGTCAAGTATAATTACTGTTACAGTTGTTGGTTTTAATATAGGAAATATTATGTTCCAGAATATCTTCCATTTATTACATCCATCAATAGTCGCTGCCTCTTCAAGAGATATTGGTATACCTTTTATGAATCCATGAAATAGAAACACTGCCATACTTGTTCCAAAACCTATGTACATATATATAAGACCGAATCTGGTATTCAACATCTGAAAAATAGTATTTTTTGATATGAATCCCATGAATTGCATAAGTGGCATCATTACAGCTTGAAACGGAATCAACATTGTTGCAATAAAAGTAAAGAATATTATTTTACTAATAATATGTTTGGTCCTGACTAACATCCATGCAGTCATAGAAGCTAGTATTATAATGAATCCTATACTTAGAACAGCAATGAGTAGTGAATTTGAAAATGCTTTTATGTAATCCATTTTTTCTATTGCCCTTTTAAAAAACACAAAATCGAACTTATCCGGCAAAGCTAAAACATTATCATACATCTGAGCTCTATCTTTGAACGCGTTAACAATCATTATGTAAACTGGTAACAGATAAACGATACCAAGTAACAAAGCCAATACCTCAATAATTAATCTCTTCATTTTGTTCATTACATCTCAACCTCTCTTTTCTTGCTTAAATATACTTGAACCAAGGTAATCAAAGCCACAAAGAAAAAGAACATTACTGCTTTTGATTGTCCATATCCGAAGTTCTTGTAACTGAATATCTCATTATAAACATTCATAGCAAACATCTCAGTCGAGTTATAAGGTCCTCCACCAGTTAACGATAAGTTGACATCATATATCTTGAAGGAATTGGATAAACTCAGAAATAAACTTACAGTAAATGCAGGTGTAAGAAGTGGGAACATAATACTTTTAAATCTCTGGAAATATCCTGCTCCATCAACTTTTGCTGCCTCTAATAATTCTGTAGGAATACTCTGTATTCCTGTAATATATATAATCATTATATAACCAGCCATCTGCCAAGTACTAACTAGGATTATGGCAAATAATGCAAATTTCTCATCTAATATCCAATTAAAAAATATATTATCAAGTCCTGTAGAACTTCCTATTTGTTCAAACACTTTCATGAATATAAACTGCCATATGAAACCTAATATAAGTCCTCCAATAAGATTAGGCATAAAAAACATAGTTCTTAAGGTATTTCTTACTTTAAGTTTTTGAGTAACCAAAAGTGCAAACAATAATCCTAAAACATTAATGATCAATGCAGCTATTAATGTATATTTGACAGTTATCCAAATGGATGAAATAAATCTTTCGTCAGAAAACATATTGATATAATTGCTGAAACCAATAAATTTTTTCTCATGTAGAGCCATTCCATCCCATTCAAAGAAAGAGTATACAATTCCCATACTAAAAGGTATTAAGACTACTGTTAAAAAAATAAAAACTGTCGGTAATGTAAACACTGCGAACCACATTTTCTTTTTACTTTTTTTCATGGCTACCTCCTAAATATTATGTATAATAGATTGGTTGGAAAGCAATCTTTTCCAACCAATCTAATTAATGCTTTTTCATTTGTGCTTTTTATTTTGTTGCATTTTCCCAAGCTTTATCTAGTTCTTGTAAAAATTCATTACCTGTCATTTTCTCATTTGAGAAGAATTTCTGTGTAGCTGGAACAAAATCATTATTGACAATTCCTGCTGGCCATATGTTAAATACCCAAGGTAATGTTTTTCCAGAAGCAGTATACTCTGCAACTTCTTTTCCAAGAGGGTCTAGTGTATCTGTTTTCATATTGGTCATAGCAGGTATAAAACCGAATTTATCAACTATATATGATTGACCTTTTTCACTTGTAAATAACCAATCTAAGAATTCAAGGGCGGCTTTTATCTCATCTTCGGAAGCACTGGCATTAATTCCCCATGAATTTGGAATTCCAACACTTATTTTATCGTTTCCATTCACAGGCATTGATAAAATACCCATATCAAAATCTATATCGTAGCTATCAAACATACCATAAGCCCAGTTTCCTTGGTGAATCATTGCAGTTTTCCCAGTAGCGAAATCACCAGTCTGAGTATCATAATTAATCTCTAATGGATTCACTCCTTCACTTTTTATAATTTCCATAAATTTAGCCCATTCTTCAAAAATAGGATTACCAGTCATTTTCTTAGTACCATTGGTCAATTCTTCAACAAAGGCTTCTGGATCATCTTGAAGTGCAAATGGAACATTTAATATATGTGCTATCAAGAAATATGCTTCTTTTGTTAAACTCACTGCTTGAACATCTGATTCTTTCAATTCTTTTAATGTATTAGAAAAAGAATCATAATCTGTTATTTTTGAAGCATCTACTAAGGATTTATTATATACAAATCCAAATCCTTCAGCACCATATGGTATACCAATCAATTTACCATCTTTACTCCTAACCTCCATACCTGGAGCTATGTACTTAACGTATTCTTCATTGGATAGATCATACAGATAATCACTTAAATCTTCTGCTTCAGTACCAACCCCAGCAGAAAGTATTGTAGGTCCTTGACCAGCACCTAGTTTAGTTTGAAGTTGAGTCATATAATCATCACCAGTTGTACCCCATACTTCAACTTCAACACCATCTGTCATGTCACTGTATTCTTTTGCCAATTTTTCTAGTTGTTCTGTTATCTCTACTTTCGATTGAAATATAGTTATTGTTACATCTTTAACTTTTGAACCAGTAGTTTGTGTTGTATCTGTAGATTGAGTATCTGAAGCAGACTCAGATTTACAACCAACTGCAATTGTTGAAATGATCAAGATTGAAACTAATATGACACTTATTTTCTTTAACATTATTATTTTGCCTCCTTATTATATAAAACGTTTTACAATTTATAAAGCAATAATATCACTATAAAAACAAATTGTCAACTATGTTTTTATATAATATAGCCAATAATATTGTAATATATGTTATTTTTTTGTTATTTATACACTCACAAATATATAGTTGCAATATTATTTTGAAATACTTTTATCTTTTAATAAAACCTTTTATTAAAAAGGCAAAATTTTTTTTTGTTATCTACTTGTTTGTCTCCATCTTATATTTGCTTGTATTTTATTAGGTATTATGCTTTCTTCATGTTCCACTAGTATTCTGAATAATATAGTAGCTGCGTACATACCCCACTCATATTTTGGAGTTGATATAGTGGTAAGATGTGGTTCTAGATAATTAGCCAACTCAATATCATCAAATCCTATTACACTTACATCTTCAGGAATTCTTATATCTGATTCTTTAAAAGCTTTTATTACTCCTATAGCCATATTGTCATTTGCACAGATCACTACTTCTGGTATGTTCTTACTTATAATCATAAGTTTAGCTGATTGATAACCACTTTTTTCTGTAAAATCACCATGATAATAATTCTTAGATATAAATTCAATACCTTTTTCATTAAGCGTATCTTTCATGCCTTCATAACGCTCTATATTATCTTGAGTATGTTCAACACCACTAACATAAGAAAATCGAGTATATCCTTTTACAATCAATTCATTAACCAAATCACGCATGGCTCTATAATTATCTACAACCACTGAATAGATATTTTTTCCCTCTAGCTCTCTATCTAGCACAACAATAGGTAATTCATCACTTACTGCTGACAATATCAACTCATCTGAAACATTTTTATCTAAAACCATAGCTCCATCAATAAAACCATTTCTTAGAAATTTTTCTATTGAATGATGAGCACATATTATTAGGTCATAACCATTGTGTACCACACAGTCATTTATTCCCTTTATTATTTGGAAATAGAAATTCCTGTCGAATTCACTAAAACATAAAGCAACTGTTTTAGTTCGTTTAACTTTCAGATTTCTAGCCATAGTATTTGGGTAATAGTTCATTTCTTTTGCTATCTCCACTATACGCTTTCTTGTTTCTTCGCTAACATTTGCTCTACCATTAAGTGCATTAGATACAGATGATATGGATACATTCGCTTTTTTAGCGACATCTTTAATGCTTACCATATAACATCACCTTTCATAATTTTAAATTTTGTTTACATTAGATAATTGTATCATAGAAAACATATTCATGTCGACACAAAAAAATTAAAGAGGTATACCTCTTTATGAATCATATCAAATAATCAAAATAGAAGATACCATGGACCTTCATTTTATTTTAACTTTATTCCTACCGCTTTTCTTGGCTTCATACATGGCTTCATCTGCTCTTTCTATAATATCTTTTAAATGTAAATCATTTTTCTTCATACTTGTTAATCCGATACTTACATTAATGCTTATTCTACCTTTATGAGTATCAATATCCATTTCTGATATTTTGGTTCTAAGATCTTCTGCGGCTATAAAAGCTTCCATTTCTCCTATATCCATTATTATTGCAGCGAATTCTTCTCCTCCAATTCTACCGAAGATTGCATTTTTCCCTAGTGACTTCACACTTAAACGTGCCATGTTCTCAAGGACCATATCTCCTATACGATGTCCATAATTATCGTTCACGCTCTTAAAGTAATCAATATCTAACATAAGAACATTAAATTGTCGATTCTGCTTCTTAGCTAAATTGAATTCATTCACTGCAAGCTCCATGAAATAACTCCTATTATTAGAACCTGTGAGAGAATCTGTTCTAGCTTGTACTTTCAATTTGTTTTCATTGAATTTGTATGATACTCCTTCAAAAATTATGGTTAATAACAATAGTGTTGCTGCTATACTGAATACTATCAATATTATCTTTAAGAATTCTCTAATATCTTGATCTATATCCTTTTCTGAGATTAATTGTATTATACCCCAATTGTTCAATACGATTTCTTTATAATAAATATAATATGTATCATTCATATATATGATTTTCTTGTATTCTTGGCAATTATTATCTATAGAGCTAATACTATCTATGAGTTCATTCTTGAAATCAATATCATATTGGCTATCACCCACATAGGAATAAATATATTCTTTATTTTTATTAATCAAGAAATTCATTCCTTTTTTCCCTACGATATAATTTTTCATTATCTTAGGTATCTTTTCTAGATTAATATTTATTCCCATATAGCCGATAATATTAGAATCTTCCCGGAAAGCTTTTACTATCGATACAACCTGTTTGGAATTACTATATTCGGTATATGTATCAGTCAATATTACATCTGTTGAATTAGCAGCCAGATCTCTCCAAGGTCTTTTATATATATCATAATTCTTGTAATCTATATTATTATGGGCATCCAAATAAAAGTTAGCTTGTTCATTAGCTATCCAAATATTATCTATACCATCATTCAATTCTATAATATTATTAAAAGTTTTTATGATCTTTTTATATAATATATTGGTAGTTATATCTTTTCTTGTCGTCACTTCCTTGAGATATATTCTTATATCTTCATTGGCTTCTATTGTATTCAATATTATTTTGTTTTTCTCAAAAATATCTGATATATCTTTATTAACAAGTTGGGATTCAAGACGTATTTCCTTAGTAACATTACTGTGAAACTTTTTAGCAGTTTGCCGGTAGACAAAAATTGATGATAAACTAAATACAATAAAAACTATTATAAAACTTCTTATAATAATTTTAAAATTTAAGTTAGACTTAAATTTCCCACCCATATAATCGCCCCTAGTCCTAGTCTTATCATACTATTATATTAGGTATAATTCATTATAGTAAATATAATTTTAACATAATTTTACAATATTTTCAACTCTAATAGAATATATATAATGGTAAATTAGTATATAAATTAATCTATTTAATATAAAATTTATTAATTTAGAAGGTATTAAATTATCAATTAAATCAATATAAAAAAAATGAAATTATTGTTGACTATATCTATATATTTGAATATAATAATATATAGATATTAATAAAAGGAGTAAAAAATTATGAAAAAAGATAAAATCAAAGGTCATCAGGGATGGAGTTATATAATCATAATCGTTTTTTTTATATTAGGTATAGTCGACATAAGATTTGGTATACTAGGATTAGTTTGTATGGGAGCACCTATATATCATGCTCTTAGAGGTAGAGGAAAAATTCACTGCTCCAAATATTGTCCTAGAGGTTCATTTCTTGGTAAATTTCTTAAGAAAATATCAATAGGATATTCTCTACCAAAGTGGTTAAGAACCAAAAAAGCCAGAAACATTATACTGATTATCATGATTTCCGTTTTCAGTACTGTACTGACTTATGCCATCATCACTCATGGTTTCCATTTTGTAGTTATCGCTAAAGTGTTTTACAGATTTATGTTGATGTCATTTATCGTTGGTATCATCATAGGTATAATATTCAAACCTAGAAGCTGGTGTCAGATATGTCCCATGGGTCATGGATGTACACTAATCAAGGATGCTAAAGATAATAAATCAATAAAAGATAATCCTAAAATACCTGCTACTGATTAAATTATATTCTAAAATGATTATACTTACACTATACTTCTTAGTTTAGAATTCTTTTAATAAAAGCACTTATTATTATCTGTTCAGTGAACGAAACCAGAGTAATAATAAGTGCATATTTCTATTACAAACATTTTCATTATCTTATGTCAAGCTCTAATTGTCCCTCACAATCATCATTTCTGCTGTTTTCATTATTCAAATCATTTTCTGGTAAATCAAATTCCATATTCAGCTCTAATTGAATAGGGCAATGATCAGAACCTAGTATGTCTGATAGTATATCAGCACTCTTCAACTTATCCTCTATTTTTTTAGATACATTGAAATAATCCAAACGCCATCCTACATTGTTCTGTCTAGCACTAAACATATAAGACCACCAAGAATAAGCATCTTCCTTGTCAGGATTAAAATATCTATAAGAATCAATAAAACCAGCGTCCAGTAGATTAGTCAGTTTATTTCTTTCATCTATTGTGAATCCGGCATTTTTTACATTAGATTTAGGATTTTTTAGATCTATTTCTTTGTGAGCAACATTCAAGTCACCACATATCACTACTGGTTTAGTCTCATCTAATTTAGTTATATACCCTCTAAAATCATCTTCCCATTTCATCCTATAATCCAATCTGAGAAGTCCTCTTTTAGAATTAGGTGTATAAACATTAACTAGATAGAACTCATCGTATTCAACAGTTATGACCCTACCTTCATGGTCATGTTCTTCTATACCTATTCCATTCTTAACCGATAATGCTTCTTTCTTAGAAAATACAGCTGTTCCTGAATATCCTTTTTTCTCTGCATAATTAAAATACTGATGATATCCTTCAAGGTCTAGCTCTATTTGTCCTTCGGAGATTTTAGTTTCCTGCAAACACACAATATCTGCATCTACATCATTAAAAAAGTCTAAAAAACCTTTTTTGATACACGCCCTTATACCATTAACATTCCAAGATATTAGTTTCATGATGCTCTCCTTTCCCACAATTATTATATTTCATATTAATAATTTTTTATCTATATTCAACTTTCACACTTTAATCTCTATACAATGAAAAGCAATTACCTACTATAATCCGATTAAAGTAATGAAGTTGAATTAATTATATACTATGAACATGTGAAAAGCAAAGTAAATCACCATAAAACATCCTCTAAATTTTGCCTATCTATATATTATCTAAAATACTGTCTGACCTTATAATCCATGAACTTCTTTTAGATAATTTCTACTTATAGCCAAACTTTCAAATGCTTCAATTTCTCCTGAATCTCTTTCAATAGCAGCATATTTGACTCCTGCTCTATTACATGCTTCAATTATCTTATACCAATCAAAATTACCTGAGCCTATTTCAGCAAAATATTCTTGGTTGTCTTTTATGCCATAATCCTTAAAATGGACTACATCTACTTTTCCCTTTAATTTATCTATCCAACTTACAGGATCAGCTCCACCTGATTGAACCCAATATGTATCCAGTAAGATTTGAACACTATCATTAAAACCTTCTGCCATAATTTCCATAAAAGTTTTACCATCAACTTTTTCAAATTCGAATCTATGGTTATGGTATGTGAAAGTCAGACCCTCATCAGAAACTTTTTTTCCTATTTTATTAGCCCATTCTATGAACTCATTTATGTTTTCTTTATTCCTGTATTGTTCTGGCATGGCTCCTATACCGATATATTGGCAGTTCCACATTTTATGATATTTGATCAATGATTCCAACTCATCATTCAACTGTTCATAGCTCATATGGGTAACACATATTTTCAAACCATATATTTTTATCAATTCATTTATGAAATCAGCTTTTTCATCATCAATGTATCCCGCTCCTGATAACTGAATATAATCGTATCCCATTTCTTTTACTTTTTTAAAAGTCATTTCCATATCTTTTTTTGTTCCCAAAAAATCATGTACTGTATATAATTGCGCTGCAATCTTCATAATAATACCTTCTTTCATAATATATTGATTAAAATGTTCCCTTAACATCAAGTACCACATCTTTATTGTCTTTACTTACTACCGAATTCTTGATTTTATCTTGTAACATATCATAATAGAGATCTTCATCAATTGGTAGGTTCACCCAATCATCAATCCATGCCGATAAATGCATTGCATTAGATATTGTAAGTCCCCTAATGCCTTCAACACCAGGTGCAATCAGTTCTTTACCATCAAGTATAGCTTCAACTAGGTTGGTTAGAATAGCTACATGTTGCTGAAGCTCATTAGGTTTTACATCAATCTCACACTTCCAACATTCAGGGTTACCGAAGCCTCCCGTAAATGTTGCATTAAATTCTCTCTCTGAAACCCTTAATCTCCAGAAAGTTATTTTTCTATTTTCAACAACTATTTTACCTCTATCTCCACTTATTTCAAAACGATTAGTTCCTGGTGCATCACTTGTAGATGTTACAAATACTCCAGTAGCCCCGTTAGCATATTCCATATATGCTGTTACATCATCTTCCACTTCAATATCATGCATTTTACCAAATTGACAGAATGCTCTGATTCTCGTAGGCATACCACATATCCATTGCCATAAATCAAGTTGGTGAGGGTCCTGATTAAGTAATACTCCTCCACCTTCTCCAGCCCAAGTGGCTCTCCATCCACCTGAGTTATAATAGCTCTGTGGCCTATACCAGTCAGTAATAATCCAGTTGATTCTTCTTATTTCACCTAATTCTCCATCATCTATCAATTCCTTGACTTTACTATAGTATGGATCGGTTCTTTGATTGTACATAATAGCAAATACTTTATCTGTCTTCTTGCTTACTTCATTCATCTCTCTTACAGCTTTTGTGTAGACTCCTGCTGGTTTCTCGATAAGAACATGTTTATTGGCTTTCAATGCATCAATGGCAATAGATGGATGGTCATAATGAGGTGTTGCGACAATAATCGCATCTATATCCTTATTCTTCAACATATCATGATGACTACTGTAACATGTGACATCAGGATATAATTCTCTGCTCCTTTTTAATTTATCTTCATTAATATCACACACTCCAACTAATTTACCATTTTTCACTTTACCTCTATATATGGATTCTGCATGACTAGAACCCATATTACCAAAACCTATGATTCCAAAACGTACTTCACTCATTTTTATCCTCCTCTATAATCTTTTCAATAAATCTCTTAGAGCATTAGCAGCAACATTGAATTTAGCCGGTCCGCTATCTTCTAGACCCTCACTGACATCACCTTGTTCAAGTTCTGCAAAACCTTTGAAGTTACCTAAGTGAGGTTCTAATGATAAAAATCCTTCGTATGAAGTCTTCTTGACTTCCCTAAGTATTTTCAGTATTTGACCATCACCATAACCAGCTGGTACAACTTTATGTCCTTCATAAAGGGCATCTTTTATATGTAAATATACTATTTCTGATTTCAACAAGTTATATGCTTCCATTAAATCCTTTACATCACATTGAACGAAATTAGCAAAATCAAATATCAACTTGAACTGAGGACATTTCAGAGCTTCTGTCAATTCCAGACATCTTCTTGGAATATCTCCATAAATACTTTTTTCATTTTCATGTAGTAGAATGACATCATAGTTTTTGGCTGCATCCAAAAACATCTTCCATCTTCTGATAACCTCTTCTCTATAATTATCTGGGTTATCTCCTTCTGGTATGAAGAAACTAAACATTCTTATATATTTTGTATGAAAAATCTTGGATAATTTTAGAACATGTTTGAATTTTTCTAGATGAGGTTCAAAAGGGTCAGTTATCTTGATTTTACCTATTGGTGAACCTATAGCCGAAACCCCTACCCCTCTTTTACCAAGCTTTCTTTTTATTTCTCTTGCTTCTTCAATAGTGAGGTCTGCAACATTTTTGTCGTTGACACCACGTATTTCCATATAGTTGACACCATTCTCTTGTAGAACATCAAGTTGAATATCTATATCCATACTAGCTTCATCAGAAAAACCTGTTAATATAAATCTACTCATCATGTCACCCTCCTGTTTCATCAATCAACATTGCAAATATTGTCTTGATATTTCATTTTGTAATATGCATTGTTTCTACTGGAATTGTATATACCTTGTACTATCTCTAACGCTTTTAGACCTATATCTATATCTATATCAACCTTTTCTTCTTTCATTAATCTATCATACACATGATTAATAAATATCTTATGACCGTTTCCCCAATAACTTTTGGATCCATTAGGTTTCTTGTCTGCTACTATTTTCTGTATATTTTCATTTTCTCGCAACCATAATGTATCGTTATCCAATACAAGCTTACCTTTATCGCATATTATTTCGATTTCAATAGGTGAATTGGCAACATAATTATTACTACCATAGAAAAGACCGACTGCACCGTTTTTATATTTCAATGTAGCATCTGCCGTATCCTCTACTTCTATGACTTCATTAAGTATCCTCGTATCTATGTGTCCTTTTATTTCTGATATTTCACCTCCAAGCCACTGCATCACATCAAGAGTATGTATGGCTTGATTAATCAATAATCCTCCCCCTTCTGTTTTCCATTTTCCTCTCCACTCATCTTGATCGTAATATTCTTTATCTCTTTCCCATGTAATAAAAGCTCTTAACCCTTTTATATCACCCAACATATTAGAATCAAGTATTTCTTTTGCTTTCAATAATGATGGATTATATCTATTCTGGAAAACTACAGCTATTTGTTTATTCATCTTAATAGATAGTTCTTTCAATTCTTGAACATCTTCTAATTCAATTCCTGCTGGTTTTTCTAGAATGACATGTTTAGAAGCAAGTATTGCTTTTTTTGCCATTTCACAATGTAAATAGTGAGGTGTCAGGATATGAACCACATCAACTCTTTCATCTCTTAATACATCATCTATATTCACTGAGAATTCACAATTATATCTATCAGCTAAGCTTTTGACTTTTTCTTCATTAATATCAACTAAATACATCAATTCCACTTTATCATTATGAACTACAGTTTCAATATGGTTCGTAAATATAGTACCGCATCCCACAATTGCAATTCCTATTTTCTCAATACCCATTTACTCACTCCTTACAATCACAATAAATTTTTGATTTTCTATAGTTGAATTCTATAATATTATTGTAAAATATTCTATGAAAGTATTGCTTTATATATTGCATATATTGCTGTATAATTATATTGTATTTATAAGTATTTGACTCAACTTTTCTCATCAATAATTTATTGCAGTCAAATAAAAAGGGGTACCTGTTGTAAGTAATCAATGGAAAGTAGGTAATATTGTGGATAAATACACTCTAATTAAACAAGAAATGGATTTTATTTATTTTCATGCAACCTCATCAGGTTCCTATGATATCCCTCTTCACACCCATGATATTTATGAAATTTTCCTATGTATCAGTGATAATATTAATTATTATGTTGAAGACAAGGTATATAAATTAAATAAATATGATATAGTCATAACTAATGATAGAGAATTGCATAGACCTTTTTTAAGAAATAAAAATAAATATGAAAGGAAAATTATCCAATTCAGACCAGATTATCTATCTATTCTGAATTCAACTTATGATAATCCAATAGAACTTTTTAAAAAACGCAAATCAGCAAAAAACAATCTCATTAAAGCATCTCTAACTCTAGAGAATAATCTGCTCTATTACTTTATGGAGATTGATAAATATTATAAGAAACATTCTTCGGAATTGATGGTGAAGACGTTACTTCTACAACTTATAATAAAGATTAACTCTATAATATTTGATTCCAGCAAGACTAGAAATCATACGAAATCAGACCCTAAGATCGTATCCATACAGCAGTATATCAACGATAATTTAGATAATAACATAAATTTAGATTCGCTATCAGACAAGTTTTATATCAATAAATATTATCTATGTCACCTATTCAAAGAAAATACAGGAATAACGATAATAGAATATATCAATATAAAACGTATAGAAAAAGCAAAACACCTTCTATTAGAAGGTATTCCGGTTATAGGAGCTTGTTATTTAGCTGGTTTTAATGATTATTCCAATTTTTATAAAAAATTCAAGAAGATTGTAGGATTATCCCCTAAAAAATTTGTAGCGGATTATACTCATATATCAAAGTTACCTTAATTCTACTAATATATATATATATATTAATAAACCAATATAACAAGTTCCGATTTAGATTTTTTTTTTCATATTAATTTTTCATACGTATAAATCTAGTACCTAATATTAGATATACTATACCCATCAAGAGTAAAACCAATACAGGTGTAACTACCGCATCTATTCCATGACCATACATTATCATATCCTTAATTCCTTCCAAAGCCCATTTTTGCGGAGTAAGGTTAGCTATGAATAATAATGTCTTTGATTTAATCATCTCCAAAGGCCACATACAACCACCTAACATAGATGTGCTTACTGTAATTACAGGAACTATTGCTGATAATTGCTGCTGTGTCTTGAAAAATGATGATATAAATAATCCAAGGCATGTAACAGTAAATATAAAAGCTCCTAATATCAATAATATTCCAAGGTCACTTTTACCCCAATCTACATGGAATAAATATTTTCCTGCATAAACCATTACAAATATATTCAAAAAACCAACAATGAAAGTTGCCATCAGATTTCCTGATAATATAGCACTATTTTTTATGGGAGATACTAATTGTCGTTGCCATACATAGTTCTTCTTTTCTTCTATAATGGTTCCTATTCCGAAGAAAACCAGGAACATTGAAAAGAACAATGAAAATCCAGCTAGAGATTGCTTTAGGTTATCGTATCCATCATAAGTGCTATCTATAAACGAAGAATCAATCTTATAAAAAATTCTTTTATCCTTCAGCTTTTCTAGATCATTCATAATATTTTTGCTTAGTAAATCTTTATCTATCTCAATATTTTTGCTATTAAGATACTCATAAGTAATATCTGTAAGATTTATATTATTACGGAATGTCATAACAGCTGACTGTAATAGATTCTTAACCATCATTATATCAGTAGTTTCATTAATATACATTATAGATAGATTAATGTCGTTGTTCTTGCTTTGATTGAAAACTATTGCCGATATTGATTTTGAATTCTCTACATCACTTTCTGCTGCTTCATAACTGGTCTCTTCTATTTCTATATTATTACTATCCTTTAACTTGGAAATCATCATTCTGCTTATATCACTATCTATATTATCTACAACACTCACTTTAGGTTTATTGTCGTCAGAAGTAAATGAAGCTCCAAATATATAAGTGAAGATTAACATCATTGCAATAAAGCAAAGTAATAATGGTAACTCCTTTTTACAACCCAAGATTTTGACTTTTAGGACTGCAAACATCTATATTGCCTCCCTTCTTGTATTTATTATAATAGCAGATATTATTATGAATATGGCACCAGTACTAACCAAAATAGCATAATTGCTTAGCATGTCAATGAATTTATTGTTTCTCATAATACCTGTATATATTTTTATTACAACTCCACTAGTAGAAAGATAAGATAACTTGTTCATGAAAGCCGGCAGAGTCTCTACTGGTACAAAACTTCCTCCTATCAATGCTAGAAACTGAATGATTCCTAATTCAAATACATTAGCGAACTTATAATTTCCAGCAATCAGGGTTATTGTCGAAATAAAAATACCTAATCCACCAATAGCCACACTACTACTGATTACAGTTAATAAGACAAGTCCAATATCTCCCCAATCTATTTTTAATATAATACTAGAATATAATATCATAACTAATGACTGTAACATTGATATTACGAAGATCATTGAAAAATTGCTTACCATTATTTTGCTGAGTGGCACTCCTGCTACTCTATTCCTTTGATAAGTTATATTATCTTTTTCTTCCAGTAACAGTCTTCCACCATTACTGGCACTGTATAATATGAACATCGCCATCATAGCCACAGCATAGTATTGAAAACTTGTGATGTTCTTTTTTCCCTCTACGGTGATTCTCTCTATAGAATAATTATCTGAAACTTTATCATTCAATTGTTCCATCAAATATTCTATTCCTTCAAATGCAGTCTCCATATTGCTCAATCTCTGAACTTGATCGGTGAAAACCTCTTTATCCAAACAATAGTTATTCATGGTTTCACTGAATCCACTAATGATTTCTTCAACAACACTACCTCTGATATAAGAATCAGTATGTTTAATTACTTCTATATCAACTATATTTCTTATAGGTAAAATATAATTCATATATGTGTTATATATATAATTCTCAGGTAATATGACTACTGCATCTATTTGTTCTTCTTCTAACATTGCTTTTGCATTTTCTTCATCCTCAATAGAATAGGACATAAGTTTTTTGACACCATCCGAATCTAGGAATTCAAAAAATATATTTTCTACATTGTAATCATCACCAATAGATAAAAGACTTTTTCGGCTCTTTTCATCTATTCCATTAGCAAAAATACCATTTTTCATAGTCTCTTGAAATCTTTCAATATCTTCTTCTACATTATATTTCTTTACAACCGCAACATTAACAGAACCTATAGAAGATTCACTATCCCCAAACATATTACTTAGGGAAAATCCCAATATGGTCATAAGAACTATAGGCATCAAAATTATGATAGCCAATAATTTTTTATCATATATGATCTTTTTAATATCTTTGCTTATAATATATATAAGTTTCAAATTAGGTTCACCCTCTCTAATCTCTAAGTGCCTTTCCTGTTAAGTGTAAAAAGACCGTTTCTAAGTTAGGTTCATTAATGTCTATTGAACGGATATTGATATCTGTATTATTTAGAACATCTATAATTCCTTTAAAAGTCTCTTTCCCATTATTGACTGTTATTATTATTGTATTATCTTCGTAATTGACATCTGATACCTGTTCTACGTTACTTATATTTTTTATTAATTCGTCATCAGCATTATCAACTTTTACAAGAATACGCTTTTTGTCTTCAATCAGATCAACTAATTCCTCTTTAGTCCCATTTGCAATGATCTTACCATTATCCATAATACATACTCTGTTGCAGATATATTCTACTTCTTCCATATAATGACTAGTATATATTACTGTCATACCTTCTTTATTAAGTTCTAGAACAGTATCCAGAATATGTTTTCTCGACTGGGGATCAATTCCAACAGTTGGTTCATCCATTATAATCAACTCAGGTTCATGAAGAAGTGCAGCACCTATGTTGAGCCTTCTTTGCATACCTCCTGAATATTGTTCCACTTTATTTTTCAGTCTTTCAGTTATACCTATAATCTCAGAAATCCTCTTAATCCTATCCCTAAGTTTCTTACCTTTCAATCCATAAGCTCTACCCCAAAATTCAAGATTTTCTTTCCCTGTAAGATTAGGATAAAGTGCTATCTCTTGAGGTACATACCCTAGATTACCTTGAATCGCTTGTGGACTTTTTACAATATCCTTACCTTTATATTCAATAATACCAGCATCTGGCTTAAGTAGAGTTGAAATCATTGAAATAGTAGTAGACTTACCCGCCCCATTTGGTCCAAGCAGTCCCAATATTTCTCCTTCAACTATATTAAATGAAATATCATCAACAGCTTTTATGTCTTTAAAATATTTTTTCAAATGTGATACAGTCAATAATTCCATACATATACTCCTTCTAGATATATTTTTTTCTTCTAATTTATAAACCTAGGATTGAATCTAGATCTTTTAATTCTTTCATCTCAATAATGTCATCCTCTGCAATATCAGGAATATCTATAACTTGTTTTTTACCTATATCCCAATATTTATTGTTAAAAGATAATTTAATGGCTATTGGTTTACCATTCATCTTTTCAGAAATTCTCATATTCATCTCTATATTTTCTTCGATAAGGTATCCATCAAAATCAATATAAGCCTTAGCTTCAAAACTATCAAAAATAAGATTTGAAAAAGCTTCATTAATAACTTCTACAACATCCTCTTTTCTTATCTTATCTGTATTTCCCTCGTCATCAATTACATAAATGAAATCTTCTAAGATTCCAGAATCAATTATAGTATCAATAATGACTTTACTTAATTCATTTAATTGTTCATCCTGGATATTAATCGTTACTTCTTTAGCTTTTACTTGCCCTTCCTTTGTATCTACTATAGTATCATTACCCTTGAGAACATTTTCTTCCTTTAATAAATCTAACCATTTATCCGAAACCGCTTTGAATATATCATTATATTCATTATTGATAAATTTTTCTTTTGTTAGATTAATGTATTTATTGAGTACTGGAATTTTTACATATTGTTCATCACCATCTTTATAGTAATTAGAATCCAGTCCGATTCCGCCTAAATTCATATAAACATCTGTAGCTATCTTATCATCATCCATATCATACTTATTAGTAAGCTGATACATCATTTCACTATAATAATTTAACAGCTTGACTTCTTCCAATGACAAACCTTGTGTATCAAAATCAATATCCAACTTGATTTCTATAGATTGTTTACCAGTTTTCTCAGATTCAGTCTTAACAATTGCATTATTATAATCTATATATGCTTTTGTTGAACACCCCGTCAGAACTATTAATACAATACAAATGGATATAATTTCTTTTAATTTCTTCATATAATGCACCTCTATCCTCCAGTTATTAATCTTCCTTTAATTAATATACACTATAATGGAAAATACAACATGTATCTGATGTCACAATCAACCCATGACTTTTGGCACAAATCATTATTGCCTATATCTTATTTTTTATTGCAAAAATAGCCAATTGCGTTCGGTCTCTAAGATTCAATTTACCTAATATATTCGTGATATGATTTTTGACCGTCCCCTGACTCAAGAATAATTCATCTGCTATCTCTCTATTATTCAATCCTTCTGCCAGTAGACTACAAATATTTTTCTCCCTATCAGTTAATTTATTCACCTGTTCCAAAGATTCAGATTCATATTCATTACTAGCAAACTCTTTAAACCTGTCCATAACCTTAGTTGCCACAGCTGGATTAATCAACGTACCTCCATCGTACACAGTTCGTATAGCTTCAGATATCTCCTTAGGCATAGCATCCTTCAACAAATATCCTGAAGCTCCATACTTAAGAGAATCAAAAATATATTCATCATCATTGAAAGTAGTCAATACAATAATTTTGATGTCTTCCCTATGTTTTTTTATCTCTCTTGTAGCTTCCACACCATTCATAATAGGCATCCTAATATCCATCAATACCACATCTATACTTTCTCTCTTACACCTCTTAACAGCTTCCTCCCCATTCTTCACTCCACCTATTACCTTAATATCATTCTCCCGCTCCAATATCATACTCAATCCCTGCAACAAAATATCCTGGTCATCAACCAACAATACTCTTATCATCCTCTTATTTCCTCCATCTATACATTCTATTTCAACAAGATGTTCCCACCAATTTGGAATCCATCTTTACTCTCATACCAAAGCTCTCCTCCTAACAGATCAACTCTCTCTTTCATTCCTCTTAATCCATATCCTTCTACCACTTTATCACATCCAGCACCGTTATCCACTATACTAAACCCAATCCTATCTACATCATACATAATCACAATACTTATTTCCTTAGCTCTCCCATGCCTAACTGCATTAGTCATCGCTTCTTGAATGACCCTATACAAAGTTATGGTAACATCAGGTCCAAAAATCACCTTATCTCCCACAACCTTAAAATTTATACTAATACCGGTTTTTCTAGAAAACTCATCAACAAGTTCTCTAATATCATCTACATCATTACTCTTTTCACTTTCATCCTTAAAGGTTTCTACAATCTCTCTAACTTTTTTCAAGCTACTCCTAGCGTTTGTCTTAGAATCTTCCATGAGATTTTTTGCACTATCTATATCTTCATCCATCATAGTGCTAACCATCTCAAGTTGCATTATAAGACCAGTCATATCATGTCCAAGAGTATCATGAAGGTCTCTAGCTATTTTATTTCTCTCTTCTACAACAGTCAGATCTTTAATTTTATCAGCATAATCCTGTAATTTCTTATGAGCCTTCAATAATTCTTTATATAGGTTATCAATCTTTTCTCTTCCTTCTTGATGATACTTAGCAAATCCCAATATGACAATAACTAGTGAATTGATCAATATAAAAAGAAACATCTGCGAAATATTAGAAATAGTATTATTTATAGAAATCAGATTGATGAATTTATACATGGATCCAATAAATGATAAGAAATTGATTATATAACTACTTCTTAGATTAAGTAAAAAAGTAGAATCTATCATTATCAGTAAATATACTGCATGTATAAAATAATTTATAGCATATTTTGAATTGACTTCAATAAACAGCAATAATAATATTTTTATTATTAATGAAATAGCCTTTACTCTATTGTCACTAAAAAAATACTTAATCATACTCATAGTCAAATATGCCATAAACAATATTATCAGCAGAACAAATCTATTATCTTTTGCCCCTTCATAAGTAAAAGCAAAATAAAAAATAATTATGGTTATAATATCAATCACATAATATAGTGATTTTCTTGATTTCGTCATATACCAACATCCTAGCCTTTAGTATTTATTGTATATCTTCTTTAATAATATAAATTATAATCTATATGTGTACTGTTTTCAATTTTTGTGTTTCAAATTATTATTTATTTAGAAAAAGGGGCTATTCCTCATAGAAAATTTAAGGAAAATAGAAAGTAGCATTTTCTATTTAATTAAAAAATAGCTATCAAAAATGTTTTGATAGCTTTGAAAAATATTATTCAATATATTCTAACTTATTGTTACTTATGTTCTTTAACTGAACAAAACGCTTTTATTCTATAATGTTTTCTACGATAATATTCATCACTATAGAAGGAATAACATTACCATCTTCATCAATAACTTTGATCTGGATAGTATGTTCTCCATTATCTACAGTTGTAGTATCCCACTCTATAACCTCTGGAACACCTGAATATTCGTTAACTTTGTTATCATCAATATATAATTCTACAACTTCTATTGTTGTCTTTTCGTCTGCATTAGTGTTGATTGAGATAACATCATTAATGATATCGCCTTCATTGAAAGCATTTTCTTCTGATACAGCTAGGTCAGGTAATTCAACAACAGCTGCATCTAGTTTATCAATTTCGAAACTTTGAGTTGATTCAACAGGATATGTTGCAGTTAAAGTAAAATCAGTATCAAAGAAACTGAATGCTGATATTACTATTGAATATGTTCCTGTTTCAGTTGCATCATAAGAGATTGAATTTTTACTATTACCTATTTGATTATTATTAGGATCGTATAATTTCATTTTAAGTGATGTGTTGCTTCCTGATATTTCTAAATCAATAGTACCAGGAGCAGTTACATTAAGATCAACTTGTGCATTACCAAAAATACTTGCAGTTCCTGTATAAGTTTCAGTTACATAACCTACAGTTGTAGTATTATCTACAGTAACTGTAATTTCATTAGATAAACCTTCTTTATTAGATGTGTCTATTGCTTTTACTTTCAAACTATGATCTGCATTACTGACACTAGTAGTGTCCCAGTCATAAGTATAAGGTGCATTAGTATCTTCACCTATTTTATTATTATCAACATAAAATTCAACTTTTGCAACTGCTACATCGTCAGTTGCATCAGCATTTATTGTGATAGTACCATCAACTGTAGCACCATTATTAGGAGATGTGATACTACATGTTGGATCTTCTGTATCTGTTATATTATTTACTGTAACTGCTATAACATTAGAAGTTCCTACATTAGCAGATGTATCAATTGCTTTTACCTTAAGATCATGATTACCATTATTTACGCTAGCAGTATTGAAATCATAGCTGTAAGGAGCCTGATTATCTTCTCCTATTTTATTATTATCAACATAAAATTCAACTTTCTCAACTGCTACATTATCAGTTGCATTAGCATTTATAGTTAACATTCCATCAACTGTAGCACCATTGTTAGGTGAAGTAATACTACATGTTGGATCTTCATCATCTACTACAGCAGTACCGAAGTCCCCTGATGAGAAAAGAGCAAATGGTTGAGGTCCTTGTGGAACATTATATCCTTTTACTTCAACTGTATAATTTCCAATCTCTGGGTTATTAATGTAAATATTTTCTACGTTATTAACTCTATCGTAACTAGTATCATATGGTTGACTGAAATCATTACCATAATATACTGTTCCTGATGGAGATGTTATTTTAACATCTAAGTCATTAACTAAAGCTTTAGATGCTGAAGTTGATCCTGGATAATCTGACCATACTAGAGTTACTCTTAATGGAGTATTAGTTGACTCAACAGCATAAGTGAAGTTTTTAGTTTGATTAGTAGCTAAACTATAATCTTGATCTACATATTCATATTCTTTACTTCTTAATGAATCTTCTAAGCTAATACGTCCCCATCCTTGATCACGGCTTGGGAAACCAAAGCCTAAATCAGTACCACCATTGATTATAGCAGCTTTCATCATTGCTGCACTTGGTGTATGGTTCCATTCATCTACCATGTATTCACGAGCTACTGCTACTGCACCTGCAGTTAATGGAGTAGACATTGATGTTCCACCCATATATGCATAATAAGTATCGTAATCTTCCCAATAATTACTTACAGGAGCTACAGATGATTTTGTAGAAAGAATCCAAGTACCTGGTGCTACGATATCAGGTTTAGTTCTTCCGTCATCACAATCTCCACGACTTGAGAAATAAGCGATCTCATCAGGATTGTCGCCTGCAGTACCTTTGCTAGGACGATTGTTTTCAGTTGCACCTACAGTAATACAGTTTTTAGCAGTACCTGGTGCTCCTATTGAATTATATTGAGTTCCAGAATAACCATCACCTGAGTTTCCTGCTGAGAAAAGAATTATCATATCATCATTATTCCACACATATTCATCAACATCTTGAGAATCTGCAGTATATTGACCACCAACAGCAGCTCCCCATGAATTAGTATGAATACGAGCACCGGCATTATTACCTTGTTGGAACAATGTATTAAGATCATTTGGAAGACCTCCAAGTCCGCCACCTGAATCTAATACTGATTGCATTACAAGGTGTGCTTCTGGAGCAATACCTGTAATCTGACCATTTGAACGGTCTCCACTTCCTAATACTGAACCTGATACATGAGTACCATGACCATGAACGTCATCAGCTGTTGATCTACCAAGTGGATAAATAGCATCTATTCTACCTTGGAAATCTTTATGCATATTACTATTGTTAACACCAGTATCTATACCAGTATCACATACACATACAACTTGACCTTGGCCTTCATATCCAGTAAGTGCAAGATTATTAACACCCATATAACCTCTTGCTACATCATTAAATAGAACGCGTTCAACCATAGGCTCTATATATTTAACTGAACTAAGTTCAGCTAACTGTTCAATATCATTTCGATTCATCTCTACAATAACTTCGTCTTTAGTAGTATCAACTATAATTCCTTCTATTTTTTCTATATATTCATCAAGGACTGAAGGATCATCAAATGTAGCTATTCTAACTTCAACTTTTCCATTATCTCTAACTAAATTGTTTCTATTTTGTTCTAACAGTGGATTTATTTTATATTCTGGTTGGTATACAATGACTTCCTCAACAAAAGGAAGATCAACAACATCTGTAATTATCTCACTGGACAATCTTGATAAATATGAAAAATCAGGGATATATTCTACTAGTTCAGCACCCAATTCTATTACTTCTTCTTTCATATTTTCATCAATAGGTCCATTAAAAGCAATAATGTAATTCATATCTTCAACACTACTCTTAACCTTAGAAACTTCTTCAACATTTAATTCTGCACCTTTCAAATATATAGTCTGCGGCTTACTATTGTCGTTTTCTGTAGCTGCCAACAATGTTTTTGGAGCTAATGTAAAAGTTATTACCATAATAGTTAATACTAAGCATAACTTACTTTTAAGATTTCGTTTCATCTCAATTCCTCCTAATTATTTAATTATTTTTTTTATCTCTAAAAATAGCTGAAAGTTTAGAAGACAATCACCCTTTCTAATAAATATATATTATGTAATTTTAGGTATATTAAATAGACTACTTTGAGTTTTAAGTAAGAATTTGTAATTAATGAGAATATTAGAAATATGATAAGTTGGTGATATATTGAGTTTTTTTCAATTAATTAGATATGTTAGTAACAAGTTCAGACTATAATTTATAAATTATATAACATTATATTAACATATGTGGTAAAAAATGTAAACACTAATTAATAAATTTTTAATATTTTCCACTTGACTTATATATTAGTAAATGTTAATCTATTCATTGACAAGTATCTTTAACTTAGTCCAAGAGAGGCTAGGAAGGTAATATATAACGTGATTAATAGTGATATGATAGGGTTATGCTAGCATATAACCTATTGTAATATTAAAATAACTTATACCTTCCAATGATGGAAGTTTTTTTATGCCTAATATTCAAAGGTATTTTGCAAAAACTATCCTTAACTAGATATCTTGTTTGTACTTAATAACCTTTAATCTAGTACCGTGATGCTAAAAAGGAGGAACTACCATGTTAAAAGGTAAACATTTAATTGAACCCAGTGATTTTACAGTCAATGAATTAGAAGAGATATTCACTCTAGCAGATGACATCATTCAAGACCCTAATAAATATTTAGACGCTTGCAAAGGGAAATTATTAGCCACTCTATTCTATGAACCATCTACAAGAACAAGATTTAGTTTCGAGGCAGCCATGTTAAGACTTGGAGGTCAAGTATTCGGTTTTTCAGAAGCTTCATCTTCATCAGTATCAAAAGGAGAAAGTATTTCTGATACCATAAGAGTCGTAGGCTGTTATGCTGATATTGCTGTTATGAGACATCCAAAAGAAGGAGCTCCAAAACTCGCTTCTAAATATTCTGATATTCCAGTAATCAATGCAGGTGACGGTGGTCATCAACATCCAACTCAAACATTAACAGATTTACTTACAATTCGATCCTATAAAAAAAGTTTCTCCAATAATGTAATCGGACTTTGTGGCGATTTGAAGTTTGGAAGAACTGTTCATTCATTAGTTAAAGCCCTAAGTCGATATGAAAATATTAAATTCGTCTTTATCGCTCCACCAGAACTCAAAATACCATCGTACATTACTGAAGAATTAACTAATCATGAATTCTATCAAACTTCTAATCTTGAGGAAGCTATCCCTGAACTTGATATTCTATATATGACTCGTATCCAAAAAGAAAGGTTCTTCAACGAAGAAGAATACCTTAGACTTAAGGGATACTATAAATTAGACCATGATAAATTAAATAATGCGAAGGATGATATGATAATTCTTCACCCATTACCAAGAGTAGATGAAATAAGCCCAGAAATAGATAATGATAAGAGGGCAGTTTATTTCAATCAAGCCAAATACGGTATGTACGTTAGAATGGCATTGATACTAAAACTTCTAGGAGGGGATATAATATGTTAAAAATAAATGGTATAAAAAAAGGTATCGTCATAGACCATATAAAAGCAGGATCGGGCTATAAAATATTTAAAGAACTAAAACTAGATGAAGCAGATTGTACAACAGCCCTTATTAAAAATGCACCTTCCAATAAGTTAGGTAAAAAAGATTTGATTAAGATAGATAACGTAATCGATATTAATCTTGACGTCCTTGGATTAATCGATCCAGGCTTGACAATAACTATAATTGATGATGAAAAGATTGTTGATAAAATAAAATTATCCCTACCGAAAAAAGTTGTTGGCATATTGAAATGTAAAAATCCCAGATGTGTGACAACCATAGAGAAAAATGAAGAAATCACTTTCACTTTAGTAAATGCAGAAAAGAAAGAATATAAATGTGAGTATTGTGATACGAGAACTTCTCTATAATACTTTCATATTTGAATGAAACAATCCAATTAAATACTTAACTATAGGCTTTGCAGAATAAAATATATGATACTGTATTTTATCCCGCAAAGCTTTTAATCAACATGAATCATTTTATCCATATAATGATATTCAATATGTTATTACCGTTTATCAGCTTACCAGTACTATTGTATTAACTATATATTAAACTCATATATATTTCTTAACAACTTCATATTCTATTCTTAGCTATTAATCTCTTTCATAGCCAATATTTCCATTGACTATTGTTAAATCAACTTTTATATCTTTTATATTATCATGATCTATAATTAATATATCCTTATCAAGAACTACTAAATCAGCTAACATTCCTTCTTTAATGATACCCTTTAAATTCTCATCAAAAGAAGCATATGCCCCTTCTCTAGTAAAAGCACTTAAAGCTTCTTGAAGAGTCACTTTCTGTTCTGGTAGCCATCCGTCTTTTGGAAAACCTTCCAGAGTTTTTCTTGTAACCGCACAATATATTCCATGCAATACATTAAAAGGTTCTACTGGACAATCTGAACCATAAGGAGTATGAATGCCCATATTAATCAATTTCTTGAAATTATAACTATATTTTGCTCTATCTTTACCTATTCTTTTTTCTACTATGTTTATGTCTCCATCTAAGAATATAGGTTGTATGTATGCAATGACTTCTGAATCTCTAAAATCATCAAGTAATTGTTTCGTAGTAATCTGGCTATGTACAATACCATGTCTATGGTCTTTTCTTGGATAATTATTGAGAGCTTTCTTAATACTGCTAAAAGCCATGTTCATGATTTGGTCACCAATACAGTGTATGGCAATTTGCATATCATTTTTATGAGCCTTATCAATTAATGCGTCTAATTGACATTGAGTTAATTTACCAATACCACAAGTTGTTTTATCATCTTCATATGGTTCAGATAAGTAAGCAGTTCTAGCCCCTAGAGAACCATCTGCCAGTATTTTTAACGGTCCTATTTTGAAGAAATCATCACCAATGCCTGTTTTATATCCCTTTTCAAGAAATTCTTCTAAAATGTTTACGTCCCCTAGAAGGCACTGTTCATAGATTCTTACAGGTAGTTTTTCTTCATTTCTTAATTCTTTGTAGGCCTGTATGATCTTTTCATAATCATTGTCTGGAAAGTTATCTAAATCATCAGTTTGGATTGATGTAATTCCTTCACTCAATGCTATTTCACAAGCATTGAAAATCATATCTTTTATCTCTTCTTTTGTCGGTGAAGGCATCTTATTATAGACCATGTTCATTGCATTTTCTCTGAAAACACCCGTTGGATCATTATTGTCGTCTAGATCAAAATGTCCTCCTTCAATCTGTGGAGTATCACTTGTTATACCTAACAATTTCAAAGCATATGAATTAGTTACTAAAACATGTCCACATGCCCTGATAAAACAAACAGGTTTATCCACACTTATTCTATCAAGATCAAATCTATCAAGCATTTTGGGAATATGGAAATTATTTTGATTCCAACCTCTCCCCATAATCCATCCATTACAAAAATATCCATAACCAATATACTCTTTCGCTTTACTTATTATGGCATCTACAGAAGTCAGTTTAGATAATTTGACCATACTATTTGTATAAGCAAAATTGATAAGGTGCATATGACTATCATTAAAACCTGGTAAAAGAGATCTTCCTTTTAGATCTATCAATATGGTACTTTCTTTTTTATGTTCTAATACCTGTGTATCATTTCCTACTTCATATATTTTATTACCTTTTATGCATACCCCTGTAGCATTAAGTTTGTCATCATCCATTGTCACTACTTTACCATTATATAAGATTATATCCATTTTATCTCCCCTTAAATTATACTTTATATATAACAGATAATTATATATTATAAGTATAATTGTTTTTGGATAAAATTAAAAGGTATGCCAGCGTTTTTTCATCATATGTGCTGCTACTTTTGGTTGTCTTTGCCTTGTGAAAATACCTTTTCTATTTCCCATTATTCTTGTAGTTCCTTGTTTCGTAGCAAAATCAGCAAAATTCCATATTTGCTCCCCAATAACATAATCTAATCTATCAAAGACTCTATGAAAAGATTTCAACATCTCACATTGATACTCTTCAGTAAACATTTCAGGAGGATCTGAATGTAGACCCTGAATAGTATCGGCTCCATACTCAGTCATGATGATAGGCAAATCAAACTTGTCGTGCCAAGCTTGTAATTCATTTTCCAGTTGATATTCTATTAAATCCAACTGCCCACAGTCTTCGTACCAAGAATAATACTTATTCAAACAAATCACATCAAATAATCCTGCTACTTTGCACGCCTTTTCACCATAAGGGAATGCATAGTTAACCATTGTCATTGGTCTAGAATCATCTAACTCTCTTGTTCTTGCGGCTACTTTAGTGAAATATGGCACAGCTCCATCTTCCCATGAAGAAGGTTCATTAGCCACACTCCACATAACAACTGAAGGATGATTTTTATCTCTGTTGATCAATTCGTCCATAACATTCAAATGATGCTCTAGTGTGACATCATTGATTCTTTCATCCACAAAGACTTTTCTGTCTTCATTGAAAAAAGTCATTCCTACTGCAGGAGATTCGTCAATAACCATAATACCTAACTTATCTGCTACTTGTAATACTTCTTCGGCATATGGATAATGTGAAGTTCTAAATGAATTAGCACCTATCCAATTCATAAGATTGAAATCTTTTATGATAATGGAATTATCTAACCCTTTACCTTTAATATCCATATCTTCATGTTTACCGAAACCTCTAAAATACATAGGCTCATTATTTATAAGGAATTTCCCATCTCTAATACATACTGTTCTAATACCCACATTAAGGCAATATTCATCTACTATTTCATTATTAAGAATAATATGTATGACCATCTTATATAGATATCCATGTCCAGGTTTCCATAAAATAGCATCAGGAATTTTAACATTGCCTTGTAACCCTAAATTCATTCCTACTAGTTTATTGTCTTTATCAAATATAGATACTTTTATGTGTACTAGTTCATCATTACATACAATATCATAATCTATAATTCCATCATTATTTTCTATATCTGTATCTATGTCTACTTCTTTAATGAATATTTTAGGCGTTGTATATATCTTGATTGGTCTATGTAAACCTGCATAATTATAAAAATCATGAAAATATTTCTGAACTTTATGTCCATTAGGATATCTATGATTCTCTTTCATCTCAACAACTTCTCCTGGAGGAAGGGTAGTCCAGTCCAATACGTTATTGACACAAATGGTAATTCGATTCTCTCTTCCATACTCGATATATTCATTTATTTCCGCCTCGAATGGTAAATAACCACCTTTATGCTCTGCAACTTTTTTACCATTAACCCATACAATACCATAATGAGTAGCACTTCCCACTCTTAGTATAATCCTCTGATTGTGCCATGATTTAGGTATGATAACTTTTCTTTCATACCAAACATCACCAATATGGTCTTTAATTTCCTTGTTCTGTGTAATATCATTATAACTAGATGGTACTGGCATTAAAATAGTCTCTTGCAAATCTTCAAAATACCACTTTTCTTCTCTTCCTTTATTATTTTTGTCTAACTTAAAATTCCAGATACCTGATAGATCTTTAACTTCTCTTGAATAACTTTCTACTGGATAAAGCATGATGTCCTCCTTTATCTTAATTATGAAATTTTCTTATTATTTTATGTACGACTATTGACTCTAACTTAATCTTGACAACTAAAATCTACTATTTCCATAAATAGAAAAATGGAACGTAATATTTTTAACTTTAACATTATTATCAAATAAAATATCGTAATCCCCGTTCAACCTATGATTGAATATAATATTTTCTTTAAAAATCTGCACTTTACCCTTTTCCCACATATTTGTTCCATTCTTTTTGATATCAGCTATTATTGAATAATTATCACTTTTTTCTTTATTGGTTGTGCCTTTTATTAAGAAACTATCATTGTCATTATCAAAATACTCAAAAGAAATATAGCCCCTATAGTAATTATCTCTTAATCTCTTAGCTATACCTTCTTTAAATTTCAGATAGAGTCCCCCTTCATCAGAATAACTGATGATATTTTCATTTGGTAAGTTCACTTCCAGATAATCTATTGTTATTTGTTGCAAGACATTATCTAATAGTGATATTATCCCCTCAATCTCAAGCTTTGCCTCTACATAGCTTCCTTTTGAGACCATTATTCCTATTTCATCTAAAATAGATTCATAACAAATTGTTTCTAACCCAACTTTGTTCAAAAGATCTACTTTTTTTCTAAGGTCAAAAAGTTTAAAAGGTAAACCCATGCCGTCGGTGTTCTGATTAATACCCTTAAAATCTGCAGCATATTTTTCAGTAGTCAACAATTCTCTATATCCATCTATAATTGTAGGCTCTATTTGATGCCTTTCCGTATAATCATTCCATGAAACAATATATACAATATCTATATCACTTTTATTGACTGCATTGTATTTCCACATTTCTTCGTAAGTTCTACCATTATCTCTAGGTATGTGAGACAAATCATGCTTATCCCATGATGCACAGGCTCTATTGTCCATACCTGGTGCTGCACTGCTTATTTTTATTTTAAAAGAATCTTCGTACTTATCTTGTCCTAAGTTCAAGGTATCTAAATAATCTACTGTATCTTCTACCACTGCGTATCTATCCCAGTTATCATACTTGGTACCTTCTCCTTTTCTGACTCTAGTTGGCATCCATCCGAAAACTCCCTGCATTATGTCTAGCCATTTCGTATGTGTTAATTCATAATTAACCTTGTTTTCTGTAACCTGACCATTGATGGGTGCTCTAGTGAAAAACCAAGGATCTTTCAACCCTTGTGGAATTTTATATTCTTCACTCAATATGTTTTTAAATTCTTCAACAGTAGGACCTCCACCGAACATGAAGATTATTGGATGTCCATTAAATGTTACACCTGTTTTTTTACTGAATACATTATCTAATAAATATTGAAGAGATTCTTTAAATAGATTTACCTTATCTTGTCTATCATTTATGGTATGAAATTCTTCTATCCAATCATAAAAATGCCATGCATCACACCAATTTATACCTATCTCGAAATCATACTTCTTAGCAATTTCCATTATACCTAATAATTCTTTATTGCTTCTATGTTCTTTGAACCCCCATTCTACAAAAAAACCATCTATATGAGCAGCTTTAGCAAGTAAAATTTGGTACTCTATATAATGTGGATCATTTTGAGATTGTATACCAGTAATAGGATAGGACATTGCTGCAACATCATTTAACCCATTCTCTAATATTAAATCTCCGTTATAGTTAACTGTTCTATTTTTTACTTTGCTTTTTTTGGCAGTACCTGAAAACTTCCAATGTCCTAATTCACCATCAACAATCCTAGTACATCTTGGTCCATGATAATCGGCATAGACTTTTTTATTATTCTTATCCATAATCATCAACTCCTTCATTAATCTTATCACTATCTGATATTACATCATTTTGATAAAAATCATTCTAATATTATTTACTATAAATGTTGAAATCCAACGATATATTTCTAACTTTTCCATTCCCTCTGAAAACTAAATCCGAATCATTTTCTGCAGAATGATCTAACTTGATATTTTCTTTGTATAACCTTATTTTTGCCTGTTTCCACATACCTGTTCCTGTCTTAGAGATACTGCAAACATATGTAAAATCTCCTAAATCACTAGTTCTATCTGTAGCAGAAAAAACTTTTATGCTTTTTTTATCGTCATCATAATACTCGAATATCAAGTATCCTTCGTAATAGTTATCACGTAACTTATCACATAGTTGTTCACTAAATGTCATGAAAGCACCATTTACCACATCATAATCATTGCTTTCTTCATCAACATGACTTTCCAAACCATCATTTACATCATCTTTATTACTATCTTCAACATTATGTTTATTTATTGTAGAATCTGTTGAATCATTTTTATAGGCTAAGAGTTTTATTTCTTTGATTCTTACTCCTCGTCCCTTTTGTTCATTAGAATAAAATCTTACTTTATCAGTTTTGATAGGTGTTTCGAATTCAAATTCCATATCTTTTATTTTATTATTAGTAAATTTTGTATTAGGCATTGTATTCCAATTCATTCCATCCCAATATTGAAGTTCGAAATCACGAACTGCCCAACCTTTATCATCACCCATATATAATTCTGCTTTTACGATTTCACTTTCTTCGTCTAAATCTATTTCTAGCCAATGTTCATCTATATTTCCTGGTGTTTTCCACCTAGAATCTAAAGATATAATTCCATCAACCGCTTTTTCAGGACCATAATTTTTTAATGAGGCATTAGCTTTAACAAGTCTGTTTAGAGCTATATTCTCCATAGGTGGATAAATAACTACTGTATTTGATTCTGTTTTTGCCCCTTCATCATCATATGCTATTGCTTTTAAGTTATGTTGTTTACCTGAAATCTGGGCAATCTCATAAGTAAAAGTATCATCGTTTCCTTTCCACATTGTCCCTAAAATAATTTCATTATCAACTATATCAATTCTTTCTATCCGACCATCTATATCATTAGCTTTTACAGTAACTCTTATATTTTGACCATAATCATATTCTTCATTTTGTTTAGGATTGATTATCTCAACACTAGGGAACTCATTAGAAAACAATTTAATTTCTCGTATTATGATTGATGTATCTGGGGATTCGTCTATCCATATTCTGACACGATCAGTAGTAACTGATGATTCAAAATAAATACTAAGACTAGCCATATCATTATCAACTATTTCAATGCTAGGTATATTTATCCATTCACCATTGATAAAATACTGCAATTTAAAATTTCTTAATATACTGCTATCGTCTATTCCAGTAGCAATCGTAGTATTAGTTAAGTTATATGTATCCCCTAAATTTATTTCAACCCAGATAGGCTCAGATGAATTAATAGCCCTCCATGCATGATTATTTGACGTAACGCCATCTACAATGTATTCAATATCTGAACTATCATTATTAGTATTGATTTCTTTACCATAAGCTACATTTTTATCACTAGGAATCGAAATTGTTATATCATCTGATGGTATTTTTAATGAATGTTCTTCTGTTTTAATCAATCTTTCTAGCTTACTTACTTCAACTTCAATATTTCCTAATGATACCTTAGCATCATTGTATTCTTTAGAACTTATTTCTATCGCAACATCATCTAATTGATCCATCAACGAATCTATATCAAACCCTATCTTATGTAATTTTCTTACTCTTTTCCTTAATTTAAATATTTTTTCTGGTAGATCTACACCAGTAACATCCGATGTAATCTGTTTTAACTGTGCTGCATATTTCTCTGTTATCATTATTTCTCTATATCCATCTTCTACTGTAGGTTCTATTTGATGACCTTCGGTATAATCATTCCATGAAGCGATATAGACAGTATCTATATAATCTCTGTTTGTTACATTATAATTCCACATTTCTTCATAGACTTGTCCATCAGCTCTATCAATCATTTTTAATTCTGTTCCCCAACCTGCGCATCCTCTATTATCCATAGAAGGTGTTACGACACTATTTCTCAAAATGATATTATCATTTTCTATGAATGCATCTTTTAGAGCTTTTAGATATTCTATAGTATCTTCTTTAGTCGCAAATAGATCAAATTCATCAAAACCTGATTCTTGTGCATCTCTTATTCTATTTGGTATCCACCCAAAAGGACCATTAATTACATTATTCCACTTTGTAGCATTATATCTATACTCTACAGTATCACCTATTAGTTTTGATGACATTGATGCTCTTCTAAAGTACCAAGGTTGTAAAATACTGTCAGGTGTATCAACCGAACTTATTATCTCATCAAGTTGTTCATTATCGAAACCACCACCAAATACATAAATAATTGGATGACTTTCAAATAAAGCACCTGTTGGTTTATTATAAACTTCATCCAACAAATATTGTAAACTGTCTTTTGCCGCTTCAATTTTATCTTCATCTGTTTTTATATCAGGTCTTACTCTCTTTATCCATTCATTCATATGCCATGCATCACACCAATTGACTCCAACTTCAAAATCATATTTTTGTGCAATTTCTTGCATAACTTTCAATTGTTCATCCGATCCATGTCCTGGGAACCCCCATTCTACAAAGAATCCGTCAATATGTGCTATTTTGGCCAGTAATATTTGATATTCTATGTAATCCTTGTCTAATTGTGACTGCATCCCTACAATAGGATAAGCAGTTGAAGCTATCTGATTTTTTCCATTTTCATCAATGATATCACCATTAAATGCAAAATAATGTTTACTAGCACTGCTTTTTTTAGCATCTCCAACAAACTTCCAATTACCTAGATTTCCATCATGTTCCCTTGTATACCTTGGACCATGATAATCGGCATATACTTTTTTAATTGTATGAGAAGTAGTATTATCATTACTCGAAGGATTATTGGACAAAGTTTCACTTGCTATTGTAGTTTTCTTATCATCAATATTATTTAAACAATTTGGAACTGCTTCATTCTCTTCTGATGCATGAATTTCTAGATTTATGCGAAATGATATTACTCCAACCGATAAAACAATAAATAGAAAATATATAATAGTTCTCTTAGCTTTATTCATATAAACTGCCTCCATTTTCTAATTAATCTTTTTAAGTAATAATAATACAATATTTCCCTAGATTCTACAATATAACTTGAATTGACCTTAATTATAGTCAATCCAAGTTATTTTAAAAAACTGTCTAGTACTTATTTTAAATTACTAACTTTTTCATTATATCTGTCATAAGCAGTAGCATATATCTCTTCTAAACGATTACCGCCATGTCCTTCTAAATATTCAACAAATTTATCATAGTCTGACATGGAAGTTTCTCCTGTTATGAATTTTAATGAAGTTTCTTCTACATAAGTCAATAGATTAGTTTCGATTTCAGCTTTTTCTTCAAGTTCCTCTTCAGTAAAAGTTAAATTAATTCTATAATTATTTTCAAACATCTCTACTTCTTCTTTATATTTCTCTAACATATCTGTATATCCATCAATAAATTCTTCATAACCATCATCTTTTTCTATACGCATAAGACGATTATGATTTAAGCCCAAATCGTTTTCTCCATCAATAGTACCTTCTGGATTATAAGGTGCTTTAATTTCTTTCACATATTGTTTCATATCATTATCAACAATATAGTGTTTACCTTCTTCACCCCATTGTATTAATGTGGCTGCCTCATCTGAATACATATAATCAATCATTTCTAATACCCTATCCAAATGTTTTGTATGGGCTCCTACTCCAAAAGATGTCCAAATTCCCACAGTTTCAGCTATATTCAATCTTGGTTTTTCATAATAATTAGTAGTTAAAGGCATAATTGCTGATAATTGAAAATCTTGGTTGTCAGGATGTAATTTTCTGTAAGCCTCTGTTTCTGTTCTTGCTCTTGATGCATAATCTATTGTAAATACCCCAGTTTCATCTAATAATTTTTCTTCCCATTGTTGTCTTGAAGCAGTGAAGAATTCTTGATCCATTAATCCATCTTCCCAAAATCCGTTAAAATCTTCAACTAACTCTTTGAATCCCTCATTTAATGGTCCATATGTCCATTTTTCTTTATTTATGTCATAGAAAACACTTTGATTTGTATTATAATGTACACCGTAAGCCCATAAAAAATTCATTTTATTTCTGTTAACCATACCCACCATGTCTGGATGTTTTTCTTTGATGGCTTTTAATACAGTATGTAATTGATCAAAATCTTTTGGAATCTCCATATTGACTTCTTCAACTAAATCTTTTCTGATTATAGGTACACTCTTGAATTGTATTTTTTCAGAGAATCTAGGTAAATTGTAAATATGACCATCACTAGCTAATAAAGAGGCATATATATTAGGATCTTGTTTAACTTTTTTTTCAAAATTAGGCATTGCATCAAAATGCTCATCAAGTGCTATTAGAGCACCTTTAGCTCCGATTTCTTTTCCTAGATCTCCAGGTACAGGTGATATTATATCTGGAAGCTTATCCGAAGCAACCAATAATTGTAATTTTTCCATATGAGCATCTTTAGTATTACAATTGAATTTGATATTTATATTAAATTTATCTTTCATAATATTATTAATAATAAAATCCTCACCTGCATTGTTTTTATTATTAAGTAACATAAATTCAATATCAATAGGTTGCTTTCCGTTTTCTTCGTCTGTGTTTTGTGTTTGTTTTCCTTTATCAGCAGTAGCATTTGTTGATTTTCCTTTTTTACCACACCCAACAAATAAAGAACCTACTATCACAACTACTAAAATCATTGTAATCATTTTTCTTATCATTTTCATGTGCAAAAACCTCCTAGTTATTTTTTTTATATTATAATGTCCTATTTAAGAACTATTATAAGCTTTAACCTTTTAGTGACCCTATCATTACACCTTTTACAAAATACTTCTGAACAAAAGGATATACGCATAATATTGGAATCAACGCAACTATGATGGATGCACCAACTAGCATATCACTCGTTGGTGGTATCTGCCCCAATGCTTCCATTTCTTCCATACCAGAAAAATCTTGTTCTACAATCATATCCTTCAATATTACCTGTAACGGATATTTTACTTTATCTTTCATATAGATCATTGGATAGAAATAAGCGTTCCAATGTCCTACTGCATAGAATAAACCTATCGTTGCCAAAACAGGTTTTGATAAAGGAAGTACGATCTTACTGTATATCTGTAAATCATTTCCTCCATCTATCCTAACTGATTCAAAAATTTCTTCAGGTAATCCTTGCATATAAGTTCTTGTAATGATCATATTGTAAGTATTTATAGCTCCAGGTAATACAATGGCCCAAATACTATTATAAATACCTAAATTTTTCACAAGTAAGAAATTAGGAATTAAACCACCGCTAAAAAACATTGTGAAAATAACCAATATCGTAATTGTATTTTTAGCTATCAAATCTTTTCTAGATAAACAGAAAGCAAATGAACTGGTTAATAGTAGATTAATCACAGTTCCAACTACTGTATATAGAATAGTGTTTTTATATGCAACCCAGAAATATTTATCTGCAAAAACCTGATGGTAGGCTTGTAAATTAAATCCTTTTGGTATTATCGTTACTAGATTCGCTTGTACATATTCTGTTGAACTTAATGAGATTGCCAACACGTATAATAGTGGATATAACGTAATAATTAAAATTATTATCATCAATATTGTGTTAACGACATCAAATGTTTTTGAACCGAAACTCTTATCTTTTATCATTTATTTACACCCCTTACCATAAGCTAGTATCTGATATTTTACGGCTAAATTTATTTGTGACTATAATCAATACTAATGCTATCAATGAATTCATTAACCCAACAGCAGTACCAAAACTATAATTAGCTTTTAGAATTCCGTATCTATATACATATGTAGAAATGATATCAGCAGTTTCGTAAATTTTAGGATTATACATTAGAATGACTTTTTCAAATCCTACACTCAAAAGTCTTCCAAGCCTAAGAATCAATAAGACGACAATTGTCGGCTTAATACCTGGTAATGTAACATGCCACATACATCTGAATCTACCTGCCCCATCCATTTTTGCTGCTTCATAGAGCTGGGGATTAATACCTGCCATAGTCGCTAGATATATGATTGAGCCCCATCCAAATCCCTGCCATATACCAGATGATACATATAGATTTCTGAACCATCCTTTTTCCATAAAAAAGTTGATTTCTTGGCCGCCAAAAAATTCAATGATATTGTTAACAACTCCTCCATTAGGAGAAAGCATTGTTTTTAATAATCCAACTACTATAACCACTGAAATAAAGTGTGGCAGATAACTTACTGTCTGGACTGTACTCTTGAATTTTTTACTTTTTATTTCATTTAACAATAATGCAAATATGATAGGTATAGGGAATCCGAAAATCAAATCATAAAAACTTAATAGGAACGTATTCTTTATTAACCTCCAGAAATAAGGACCGAAAATGAACTGTTGGAAATATTTCAATCCAACCCATTGGCTTCCCCATATTCCAAATCTGAAATCATATTTTTTAAATGCTATTAATACTCCATACATAGGGACATATCTAAAAATTATATAGTATATCAAACCAGGTAATAGCAATAATAATAAATACTTTTGTTTTTTTGCTTTCTTTAATACAGAACATTTATTTTTATTACTTCTCAATATTAACAACTCCTTCTATTATTTTTTATATTGTAGGCTTAAGATATTTCCCTCTTCGCACAACTAGTTGACACATATTACGTTATCAATAATTGTTCTTACGGTAAAGAGTAACATTATTAAAATCAATGCATTATTTTCAAAACTATAGTGCATTATTTTAAATCAGCATAATGCATTATATTAAATGATTGTTTTTATGTATAATAAAGTCAATTTATTTTGTCACATTTTGTATGTTTTTAACAAAGACCAACCCTTATCTTTTTTGGATAAGGGTTGGTCTTTATAATTATTATTGTATTTATTTGTTTATATCTCTCTACTATCTTTTATGTTCAATCTGTACTCGTTTGGTGATATACCTACTTTCTTCTTGAATGTTCTGGCAAAATTATTATATGTACCGAATCCCACTTGCTCTGATATATCTTTTATCTTTTGATTACTGCTTTGAAGAAGGTCTTTTGATTTTTCTATTCTATATTCTACAAGATATTGAGAAAATGCTATTCCTTGATACTTCTTGAATAAAGTTGATATATATGCTGTTGATAGATTTATTGCTTCACTAATGATTTCTATTGAAAGTTCTTTCTCTTTGTAATGTTTTTCAATATAATCAATAACGAAATCACCCACATATTTGCTTTTATCTTCTTGAATTTCACTATCTTTGATTAATGATTTAAAGCTATCACTGAAATATTTTTTCCTCTCTTTTACAGATTGTATTTTAGTGATATCTGAATTGATCTTCTCTATATTACATTCAAATTTGAATTTAGTAGATACTCTAATATAAGCATTCATCATTTCCACTAGCAAATTGTTCATATATCTATTAGGAATATTCTTGTTTTTATCAAAGATGCCTACAATAATATCTTCTATAGCCTTCTTATTACCAAGATATATGTTTTCAACTAATTTTTGTTTGAAGTCCAGTGGTATATAAATACTGTTATTTGTTGCATTATCTACATTATATTTATATATGCCTGTTTCATTACTGCTATTGCCATAATTGATTATATTAACTGCTTGATCATAAGAAGTACCAATATCATAGATAGTTGTCACAATGTTTCCTATTCCAACAATAGCTTTTATATCATATTCACATTTTATATCCCATAAGCAATCAATAATTTTATCTTCTTTGATATTATCTTGATTAAGAATAACTATACAGTTATATTCATTTTCATAGATTTCTTTTATTATGCATTCATCAATCAATTTCTGTTTGATATATGCTATATAGTCACATAACGTGTTACCATCATCACTTATCATTTGCATAATGATAAATTGACTGAACTGGAATTTATTTTTCAACTTATTGTCTATAATACCATTTTTAAGTGCTTGTAGAATAAGTTTGTTTTCCTCATTATTATCACTTTCCACTTTAAGATAATTAACGTTACCCAGTATTTGAGCAAATTCATTTTTATATTCTTTTTTATTTTGTTTATCATCAAAACTATCTAGAATTTGAATGATAGGCTTGTAATATAATCTACTTGCTATAAAAGCAATTATCACTCCAAGAATAATAAGAAAAAGAATACTGTAAAACATCAATTTCTTAATATATTCAATATTTTTTAATATATTCTTATAGGGTGTTACAGTTAAGTAATACCAATCTGTGAACTCCGACCTAGAATATACTACCAAGTTATTATTATAATTGAAATTGAATCCGTCATTTTCGTTTATAACTTCTAGGTATCTATTATCTATTTTATTGGTAACAGAATTTTTGTCGGTACTTGATAAAATATTACCACTTTCATCTATAATATAAAAAGTCCCATAATCACTTATAACTCCATCATTAATAGAAGTTATTATTTTTTTTTCATTAATCATAGCAATAAATTTTTCCATCTCATTAGTATAACTTAAACTTGTATGAAACATTAAGTAATCACTATATTTTTTCATCTTCAAGTTATTATTGATCAAAACTTTCTGAGTAGGAAAATAATTAAAATTAGAGTTTGCCTCTATAATATCGCTGATAGTATCTTTCTCTATTGCTTTGAATTTATAATATTGTTTGAAGATATAATCTTTATTCATGCTTCCTTCATTATATAATATATATTTCTTATCAGTTCCATACAGCATACACATATCAACTAAGTTATTATTATATGCTAATTTATTTAGTTCACTTATTAAATATTTCTTATTATTCAAGTCGTCCATATTCTTGAATTTTGTTTTATTTTCATTGCTTTGTAAAAAAGAAAAAATTTCTTTACTTATATTATTGAATTTTTCATCTATAACTTTTCCATAATAATTCAAATAGTTTTTATTTATATCTATTTCCCTTGTTATTAAAGAACCCTTTAAGTAGTTATAAACCAAAATGCTTCCTATAGTAATAAATAAGATTATAACTATATAACTAAAGAATAATTTAATAAATGTACTTTTCATTTTATAAATTTTAATATTCTTCATAAAAAAATTAAGTCTTTTATTCATATTTTAGTCCTTATACACTTCAAAGTTTTTTCTTTAGTAAATTATTACCTATATAATATTACATTTTCAGACAATATTAGTCAAGTTTTTCTTTTTGCGATTCTACTATATTTTATTTTTTTATCTTATCAATAAAATCATTGGTTTTATCTACAAATTCATACATGCTGTTGACCAATAGATTATCAAATGCTTGCCCTGATCTCTTTTCCAAAAAGAATAAAGAAACTGCTCCAAGACCTACATGGGTACCTACTGCAACACCCATCTGCATAATATATATGTCACCTTTAAAATCTGTATCTCTTATCATTCTTTCTTTTAGATTTTCAGCATATTTTATATCCGAGGTATACCCTATTATTATAAAATTAGTATATCTTTCATCAACTCTTTTATTGAATTCGTTTATTAAATATGATAATACTCTTTTTCTTCCTCTTTCTTTTGCAACTATAGATCCTTTACCTTTTTTCATTGTCATTATCGGTTTGATTCTTAATATTTTCCCTATGAATGCACTAGCATTAGTAAGTCTACCACTTTTAATTAAATGATCTAGGTCATCTACAGTCAAATAATGTTTTACTTGTTTTTTGAAATGTTCTATCCATTTTACTAATTTATCATATTCGATACCTTTATCACGATAAATTGCTGTTTTCATTATTAGCCATCCGCTACCATGACTCATACATTTGGAATCTATTACAGTTATTCTAATATCAGATCCTTCATTTTCTTCATAAAAATAAGTTTTTGCCAGTTCTGCTGATTGATAAGACCCGCTTGTAGCACTTGACATACATATACATATAATTTCTGTATGTCCTTCATCAACAGCATTATTATATAATTTTAGGAATTCTGATGGATTAGGCATTGATGTTGTAGGTTCTTTGTCTAGTTCTTCGATTATTCTATAGAATTTATCTGCTGATATATCAATTTTATCTCTATATAATTTTTCATCGATATTAATAGTAAGGGGTGCAACACCTATATTGAATTTTTCGATTATTTCTGGTGACAAATCACAAGTTGAATCTGCAATTATTTTTATCATATTTTTACCTCCTGATGTCCATTTAATGTAGATTTTAGTTTATTTTTAAAATATGTAGCATCTGAATTATACTTACACTTAGTATACTCTATTTGCAATTAATTTAAAAGAATTGTTCTGGTACTTAAAGAAATTATTGTCAAAAAAAATTTTTCATATACTAAAAAAACTTTCCTAAATAAAACATTAAAAAAAGGCCCAATAGACCTTTTAAATATTTTTACCATATTGACTTTCCAATATTTTTTCTGTCAATAGCTTTGCATATCCATGTTCATTTATTATATGTTCCAATATAGCGAAAAACAGTTTAGGTAAGTTGTTTTTTATATTAGGGAGAGATTCTATGTTATCCTTCAATGAATATAATAATCTAATAAATTCTTCATTTATTTTACTGAATTCTTTAATGACAACTAGGATATTCATATTATTGAGTTTCGGATATATATTTGAAAGTTTGTAATTTACATCGTTGAATTTTTTAGTTATATTGTTAAATTCATTAATTATTTTCTTAGGGAGTTGTTTAGTTTCATTGGGACTGATGTTCATAATAATAGATGGATGTTCAGCACCTATGATGCTCCAAAAGTAGATCTGTCCATATATACATTGAATAGGATTTGTTCCAAGTCCCATTCTTCTAAAATTAGAGTTTATAACTACATTATCTGTGTTAACATCAGAAGTTATCATTAAAGGTCTGAATATTTCTTTTACATACATCTGTTCATATAGAATATGGTATGTAACTTGATATAATTCTGGGTAACCATTGAATCCTTCAAACTTCAATCTCTGCAATATCACCATGAAGTGATCATTTGCTATAAGGAACCTTTTTACCATAAAATAAACATTGGTATCTCTTTTTACATCAGCAAGTTCATCATAAATGTTATGAAATGATTTATACAACCTTTTTAAATCATTATTAAAACTCTCGTATACAACCCCATTGTTTGGTTTTGCAGAATTTATCAAAACATCTATATGTTGGTATGAATTTCTAGCCCAGTATCGAACAGTCTCTATTGTTACTGCATTTACAAAGGAGTAAATCCCACAATCAAACATATCCATAAAGCATCTCTCCTATAAAATATTAATATAACTTAATATTATTATAAGAAAGATAAAGTTGTTTTGTTACATTAACCTTGGTAATTGTCACAATAATATATAATTGCTTCTTTCATATATCTTGCTAATCCTTCTTTAGTTTTGTCTATATTTTTAGTAAAACGTTCATCTGCAACATATAGATTACCAAGACCTCTGAATATATCTATAGTACATTCATAGTAATTGTAAGTTATATGATTTCTCCAATCATCGATTAGTTTCTGAACATATGGATCGTCTACATCTTTATCCATATTGTCAGCTAATTCTTTATAGATTGTATTTGCTTCTTTATTGATTTCTTCCCACTTTTTCTTACTGTATTTACTGGTTTTCTTGTAGGTATTAATGGCTGTTTCTCCATATTTCTCTATTGCTTCTTCTTTATATTTTTCGTAATTTTCCATACTGAATGTATCTATCATGGTTATATCAAATCCTTCCTTTAAAGTTTTATCAATTGAGTTGATAATTTTGTTTAGTCTTTTTTTCTTCTCCAGTAATAGTTTTTTGTGCTGCATAAGTGCTTGTTCTTTATCAAATTGAGGATCGTTTATTATTTTTTTTATTGTCTCCAATTTGAAGCCTAATTCTTTGAAAAATAGGATCTGCCATAGTTTTTCTAGTTGTTCATTCTCATATATTCTGTAACCGGATTCGGTTAGTTTATGAGGTTTCAGCAGATTTATTTCATCGTAATAATGTAGGGTTCTTACACTTATATTTGCAATTTTGCTTACTTCGTTTACGGTCATTATAATCACCTTTGGTTTTATTAGTAATATCACTATGGTTTTATTATAGACTATTACGTAACGTATGAGTCAATACATTTTAATATTTTAATTTATTTTTTAGGAGTGTGGGCTAACGGATTGGTAGGATAATTAATTTAGTTAGTTTTTTGTGGACTAACGGTTATTGGCGTTAGTGATAAATAGTTAGTTTTACTTCGCCTTACTCCTGAAGGACCGGCCTTCGTAAAACTAACTATTTATCACTTTCTATTTTTGTGTAAGGAAGTTCGTATGGAATTATTATGGTGTTTATTTTTATTTGTATGTGTTTTATTGATTAATTAAGATATGGTCTAGATTAACGGATGAATAAGATTAATGAGTTTAGTTAGTTTTTTGTGGACTAACGGTTATTAACGTTTGTGATATATAGTTAGTTTTACTTCGCCTTACTCCTGAAGGACCGGTCTTCGTAAAACTAACTATTTATCACTTTCTATTTTTGTGTACAAGAGTTTAGATGAGTATTATATTATCTATTTTATATTGGTTATCATTTTATTTCAATTAGCTGTCAAATAAGAAGGATAAAGTGTTGTAATCACGCAGACCGACCGTTTTTCAGGGTAAGGCAAGTGATTGCAACACTTTACCATGACTTATGACCACCACTATCTATAAGTTAGTCTATTTACTAACTTACTAATATACAATTATTAGAGTTGGAACTAAAGATTAAAGTCAAGTCATAAGAATTATTACATTATTCTATGTCATATTTTTGAAAAAAGTTGAAATTGATACTATAGAAATATTATGTTTTTATCTTAAATTCTTTTTATAGTATAAAAAGGACTATTTTATAGTATAACTTCTATAAGATAGTCCTCTGATATTAATATTTTATTATCAATAATTTTATATTTAATTTATTTTTTCGGATGTTTTAGACTGTTGACATGTCTAATAGTTCTAGTTTTAATGTTTGTGCGTCGTTTGAGTCTGTGAGGATAATTAAGAAATCGCCTGCATATATTTTGTATTCTCCATTGGGGATAAGCTCTTTTTCTCCTCTTTTGATTCCTACTACTAAGCAGTTAGAAGGCCATGTTATATTTTTGATTTTTTTGTGTTCAATGTCTGAACCTAACATGACAGGTACTTCTAGTATTACTTTCTTCTCTCCTGCCTCTTTCATATAATTACCTTTATTATTTTTCAATAATTTTTCTAGAAGTAAATCGTATATTGCTCCTGAGTTAATCATACCTGTGACAACTTGTGCTACTAGGCAGATTGTGATGAGTGGAAGCAGATGGTTAAAGGAACCGGTCATCTCTGTAACTAGTATACTTCCTGTTATTGGAGCCTTCACTATGGCTGTAAAATAAGCTGCCATAGCTAAAGTGATGAAGTTGAGTATATATACTTCATCAATGTTAAATACTGAAACACATACTTGTCCATAAGTTTTTCCGATCAATGCACCTAATACAAGTACTGGTAGGAATATACCACCGGGTACACCTGAACCATAGGATATAACTGTGAATAAAAGTTTTAAAATGAATAGTACAATTAATATCTTAATGAGCATACTTTCATTTGTTAGTCTTACAATTAATTCATGTCCTCCACCTAATACGCTTGGGATAGTAAATCCTAATATACCTGAGATTACAAGAGGTATAACTGGCTTATATATTGATTTTATTTTTGTTGAACCATCTATGTATTTTGAAGCTAATAATAGTAGCTTATTAAATAGTTTTCCAAGGATAGCTGCTATAATACCTAATCCAACAATCATCAAATAATATTTTAATGGTAGAATCTCTAAATTAGTAAAATCAAATATAGGTTTTAGTCCGAAAAAGTTACTTGAAACAAAGTCAGCTGTTATCGATGCTCCCATTGCACACATAAGTATAATTGGGGAAAAGTTACGATGCAATTCTTCCAGCGCAAAAATAACTCCTGCAAGTGGAGCATTGAAAGCCGCAGCAAGTCCCGCACTTGCCCCAGCAGTAACCAAGTATTTCTCTTCCAAATGCATTCTTTTGAATATACGGCTAAACCCTAGTCCAGCAGTTGCTCCCATTTGAACTGAAGGACCTTCTCTTCCTAGAGAAAGACCGAATCCTATAGAAAGGATTCCGCCAAAAAATTTTAAAACCAATTCTTTTAACCAGCTGATATTAAGTTGTCTAACTAAGAATCCTTTGATCTGAGGTATACCACTACCTTTTATCATAGGATATTTTTTAATCAATAGTCCAAGTATTAATCCGACTCCTATAATCAATATGAACCATAGGATAATCATTATTGTTTTTCCGGACATAAATTCGTAGGCTTTTTCTCTGATTGTGTCTGCATGACTCAAGCATACTCTATATGCAACAATTATAATACCTGTGATAAATCCGATAAGAATTCCTTCTAATATTACTTTCAAGTCCAGTGTATACCAATGATTCAATGTATCTGTAGTTTTATTGCTTCTATTCACTTTGAGCACTCCTTAGGCTAATGAGATGGATTTACAATCTTCTAATATTGGTAATTTCGTATAACTATCAATGTAATCTTCTAGTCCTAATTTCTGCATTTTGATATATATTTCTTTATAAGCTTTATCTTCTAATGTAATGAAACAGGTCTGCTTGTACTTATTCTCATATAATCCTGAAATAGAACCACCTATTATTGTTTTTTTGATTTTCTTATCTAGACCGTCTTTTACTGTTAACCACAATACACTGTGTACACCATTTTCAATAGTCAATACACTTTCAAATATATTTTTTTTGCTTTCATCATTAATTGTACATAACACCAAGTACATTTTATTGCGCCTCCAATTTGCAACTATGAAATCCTAACTTTATTATTATCTTCGTTATTTTTATTGTGATACACCATTTTTAGAAGTATTGGTGTAATTATAGTCGTAATAATAACTACTATGATAAGTGGAGCGAAATATGTTTGATTCATAAGTCCGACTGAAGCACCTTTATCAGCAACAATTAGAGCTACTTCACCTCTAGATATCATACCAACTCCAATCCTCAGAGACTGTTTTCCATCGTATCCGCATAACTTAGCCCCTAAACCACATCCAACAACTTTAGTTAAGATTGCAATGACTAATAATGCAAGGGCAAACAGAATGATTTTCATATCCATATTTTCAACACTTGTTTTTATCCCTATGCTAGCAAAGAAAATAGGTGATAGAAGCATGTAGGATGTGATATCCATCTTTTCTGAAACGTACTCTGAATGAGTAACATTAGATATTATAATTCCTGCCAAAAATGCTCCCGTTATATCTGCAACTCCAAAATATTCTTCTGCTATGTAAGATAATATTAAACAAAACGCTAAGCTGTATATTGGAAGCCTTCTTTTCTTTCCATAGACATCAGACATTTTATTAAATACGTAGTAGAAAACAACTGCACAGACAGCAGCAAATACAAAGAATAATAAAATCCTTACTAAAATACTTACGATACTTACACTAGGATCTGCAAAACTTGAAACAATCGTTAATATAATTATTCCTAACACATCATCAATAACAGCAGCTCCCAGTATGGCTGTTCCAGACGGTGATTTTAATTTTCCCATTTCTTTTAGGGTTTCAACGGTAATACTAACTGATGTGGCTGTAAGAACAACACCTATAAAAATGTTTTCTAATAATTCTTGTTGAGTCATATGTATTAAATTACCAGCGAATAACCCTGCAACAACTAATCCTCCAACAAGAGGTAGTGCAACCCCTAATACTGCAATAATGAGTGATGCTTTCCCACATTTTTTTAATTCTTTCAAATCTGTTTCTAGACCAGCTGAGAACATTAAAACAATAACCCCTAATTCAGCCATCTTATCTATGAAATCACTTTCATGGACAACATTCAGTAGTGCAGGTCCAAGTATCAATCCCGCAAGAAGTGCTCCTACTACTTGTGGCATACGTATTCTTCTAGTCAATAAACCTAATAACTTAGTACTAAGTAAAATGATTGCTAAATCTAAGAAAAAACCATATGATAACATTATGTATATCTCCTTTTTATAGTTTTTTAACAAGTTTGGTATTTGTCTCTAAAGCTTAAATCACTTATTATCATATTAAAAGCTTGAATCACTTCAATGTTTTAATATATTAATAAATTAAAGTAAACAAATTAAATTTATACTGGAATATCATTACCTATTAGATTAATCCAACTTCAGTTGTTCTTCTAGATTACAATTAAATATAAACATATCAATCCGTTCACCTGTTTTCGTGCTAATATCATTATGAATACTAATTACTTTTGCTCCAGTTAAACTTTCCATAAGTTCTTCTAACTTAGGACGGATAATACTTTCTAACTGGATTCTGATTTCTTTTATTAATCCCTGACCTTGCTTAGTCATCGCTAACTGTTTTTCAGCTGGAGTAAGAGATTTTTTCATTCTAATGACAATCATATCATTACTGATATAAGTCTTAGCCCCTTCGGCGCCTCTACCCAATTGTTCTCTTTGGAAAGCTACCATTTTGTTGCTTATCAATGCTTCTAATTGACCTTTAGTCATTATATATTTCCTCCCTTAGAAAATAAATTCTAATAAAAAAAATCTATATAAAAGACCAGTTCAATTAAAGCTTATACTACTAAAAAGAAAGCTGTAAGAGAAACTGGTCCATAAAAATTGCTTATCAAAGATACTCAATATCATTTACCAAACTGTATCATATTCTTTACTTATAATATTATATTTAACTAAAGTAACTTTGTCAATGTTTTTGTTTTTAGAACAATTGTTTATTTTTTTTTACATTTTTTGTAATTAATTGTACATTCACCACTAATCTGCAACAAATTTTTAGTAAATTTCACAATAAAAAAGTTTATAAATTTATTTGTGAAAAATATATAAAAAAATTATTACAAAAATTAATTTCATATAAAAAACAATTTCATATAAAAAATTTTATAATAAATTTATTCCTGCAGCTTCACAGTCTTTTATCATTTCTTCAGGCCAGATACTAGCTTGTACTTCTCCGATGTGAGCTTTTCTTAAGAAATACATACAAATACGAGATTGACCAATACCTCCACCAATTGTAAGAGGTAACGTCTTGTTGAGTATCATTTTATGATATTTTAATTCTTTTCTACCTTCCGCTTTTGCAATAGCTAACTGTTTTTCTAGGGATTCTTCATCTACACGTATACCCATTGAAGATAATTCAAAAGCTCTATTAAGTACTGGATTCCAGAATACTATATCACCATTTAGTTCCCAATCATCATAATCCGGTGCTCTACCATCATGCTTCTTGCCTGATTTAAGTTCTTTTCCTATTTTCATAATGAATACCGCATAATATTCTTTGGCAATCCTATCTTCTCTCTCAGAAGGTACTAGATTCGGATACATATCTTCTAATTCTTGGGTAGTAATGAATTTGATTTCTTCAGGTAGATGCTTTCCTAGAAAAGGATATTTTTTATATAAAAATGACTCTGTATCCTTAAAAACCTTATATATATTTCTTACAACTTTTTTAAGAGCTTCTTCATTTCTATCATTTCTAGTAATTACTCTTTCCCAATCCCATTGATCAACATATATTGAATGGAGATTATCCATTTCTTCATCTCTTCTTATTGCATTCATATCTGTATAGATACCTTTACCAGCTTCCACCTTGTAACGATGAAGAGCCATCCTTTTCCACTTAGCAAGTGAATGTACTATTTCAGCCACTTTTCCTGTTTCTTTTATATCAAAACTTACAGGTCTTTCATAACCGTTAAGATTATCATTTAACCCTGTTTCAGGTAATACAAATAAAGGTGCTGATACTCTTGTCAACTTAAGTACGTCTGCTAGAGAATTTTCAAAAAAATCTTTTGTCTGCTTTACTGCTATTTCTGTTTCCATTATACTCATGTTTGAGTCATATCCGTCAATAATCATTAATCGTTTCATGTTGCCTCCTTATTCAAGCTTTAACGCTTTGCCTTTTTATTACATTAAACCATGATAATTGATAAATGTAAATACAATACTATAAATATACTGTTAGATACATAAAAAGTCAACCCAATAGAATTTCTGTAAAATATTAAATATTTTTACATAATTATGAAATTACTATTAAGAAACATACTGCGCTATTGAAATCGACATATATCTGCTATATAATCATATTTAGCATAAGTTATTACAAAAAATAATGTATATCATAACTTATGATTTAATCATATCGAGGAGGAGATATAAATGATTAAGAAAGTATTATTAAGTATGCTACTACTCTCACTGATTCTTGTGGGATGTAAAAGTAAGCCATCACTAGATGAAATGGTTAATAATGATAACCAACAAAACAAAGAAGAATCCACTGACGAAACAAATGATAATGACACTAAAGCAAAAGGCAATACTGATGTTGACAACAGTACTCAACCTGATTCTGATATCACATCCGCGGACCAAGTCAAGCAACTTGAGGACGTTGTAGCTGAAAAAGATAAGATTATTGAAGATCTTACAAATCAAATTAAAGATTTAAAAGATAAACAAGATGATAGTAAAAGCGCATCTAGTTCTTCTAATTCATCTAGTTCTAAATCCAGTGCATCTAGTTCTAAAACTACTGACACTTCAAAAACTTCTACATCTACCGCTACATCTAAAAAATATTATAGGGTAGTAGTTGGAACTTTTGATGATAAAGCTAATGCGACTGAACAAAAAGAACAACTTATCGCTAAGAATATTGATTCATACATAGCTGCCGGAGGCGGTAAATATCGAGTTGTAGCAGGTACTTTTGGTGAAAAGGAAAATGCTGATACCAGAAAAGAACTTGTAGATAAAGCTGGTTTTAGTTGTTTTATCATTCATGAATAATTGAGGATAAAAAAGCTGTCTTTTGTACATTGAATATTTGTACAAAAGGCAACTAATATCTTAAAATATCATATATCATTTAATAAAACTCTTTTCTAAATCCAATAGTTTTTCCTTAGTATCAATTCCTCCTGCATACCCTACAAGTTTTCCGTTTTTTCCTATCACTCTATGACATGGTATCACTATAGCGATTGGATTCTTAGAATTTGCCATACCAACTGCTCTACACGCTTTTGGATTATCTATTGCCATGGCAATATCTTTGTATGAACATATTGTTCCGAAGGGTATTTCAATTAATGCGTTCCACACTTTCTTCTGAAATTCTGTACCATTTGGATTTAATTTCAAATCAAAATCCATTCTCTGTCCTTTAAAATATTCATCTAATTGACGAAAAGTTTCTTTAAAGAAGTCTTCATTTCTGATCCATTTTTCAGATATATCAAATTTCTTGCCTGTTTTCGTTTCCAGATGTATGTAAATCAACCCCTCTTCATTTCCTACGACTATTATTGGAAATAAAGGTGAATCATATATTCCATAATACACTATATCACTCCTATTTTTTCTTTTTATATTTGTAATTGGCTTGACCTGTACAATCATCATTATCCCAAGATTGAGATTGAAACGCTAGAAATAATCCTACCCATTTATCAGAATTTTTATAATGAATAAATAGGCATCCATCCTGCCAAACACCACTATCTTTTTTCCATTTTCTAATATTTCCTTGATTCATATGAATATCATGCATACCCATTGAAGGAGTAAAATCGAAAATTCTATCTGGCTTACAATAATTACCTGTTTTCCATTTTGTACCATATATATAAATATCAGCATTTTCTGTTATTGCTCTATTTATGTAATGATTAAGTTTTTCATTTAGATCGTTATTAGGACCTGTTTTGTCGTGAGGAATTTTTTTCATCTTATCTCTATTAAAGTTCATATCTCCTCTAACATAATCAATAGCACAATCATTACTAAAATAAAATCCATATGGTAATTTAATAATTTTTGGAATAATGTCATGTTGAAAATTTTCATCAGTATAAAATAGTAATTCTGATAAAACATCATTAGATTTTATATTTATGGATATTCTATAATTCTCTTCATATGCTTTAACATGTATATGATAATGAGGTCTGTTGTTATCTCTTTCTTCTTTTGTTTCTATCGCTTTACATTTCAATAGTCCGTAAGCTTGTAGACTCATGAGGTACCCCTTTCTTTGATTTTTATTGAATTATTAAAAAACTGTACTTATTCATTATAACAAATAAATAATTTTTTACCACGAAAATTATCATAATATAAAAACCATGAATATAGATTAAAATAATCTACTATACCATGGTTTCTACTGTCTGTTAATGATTTACCATATCACTCTACAATCTATACTATAAATAAATTACTATAGTTACAGATATTTTAATTAATCCATAATTGAAGATTTTCATATGACACTATCCTACAATTATATTTCTATCCCTATTTCTTTCATTAAGTATACTGCATTAAAAGTGTTAGACACTCCCTTATATAATTTATAATCGAAATTGATTTTATCATTTTTATAGAATTCTTGGAAATGATAATTCTTCACTTTGGAATCTTGTTCTTTTTCTAAATCTGCTAATTCAAGATCATGGGTAGATACAAGACCTAATGTACTGCCTTTACATAATTTCTTGATAAGGGTTTTCGCTCCTATATGTCTATCTCTTGAATTAGTTCCTTTGAATATCTCGTCTAATAGATAAAAAACTTTTTCACCTTTATCAGTGGCCTCTATAATCTTTTTGATTCTTAGCAATTCTGCATAGAAAGAAGATATTTTATTATCAATATCATCTTTTACTCTCATTGAAGTATATATATTCATTATGGGGCATATGAATTCTTCTGCACATACTGGTGCTCCTGCATATGCCAACACTAAATTTATTCCTATAGTCCTAAGGAATGTACTTTTCCCCGACATATTAGAACCTGTAATAAGTAAAGATGCATATCTTCCTCCGAAACTGACACTGTTACATACTCTCTGATTAGCATTAATAAGTGGATGTCCCAATGCAGTAGCATATATCTTATAATCATCAACCACCTCTGGCATAACCCATTCTGGTTGTTCGTAAACGATAGTTGAAAGACTTGCCAAAGCTTCTAATTCTCCTAGTGCATCAAGCCATTTAACCATGTTTTTACCATATTTGTTTTTCCAACTTTCCAATGAAATAGTACATTGATAATCCCATAAAGTCAGTATATCGAATATCAAATAGAATTGTATATGTCTAACATTTATCATATCCATTATGCTATCTAATTTTTTGATTTGTTTAGAAGTCACTTCATTTCCAGTCTGCATCTGCTGTTGTAATTTGACCAATAGAGCAGAATCAAATTCTTGATTTTCAATAACTTCTATCATTTTTTCATATATCTGTACTTGTTTTCTATAATCATCAATCGATGATAGTCTATTGTTTCTCTTACCGAAATCTTTAAAAACCACAATAACTTGAATGCTGACAAATACTGCTGCATAAACCCATGAAAAAGAAGGTATTATAAAAGGCATTATTATACTACCTATAGATACAACAGGAAGAATCTTAACAAATAAATTCAATAAATTATTTAGATAGATTGATATTACATCTTTACTCCATCTTATCAGATTTCCTTCATCTTTACTCTTATTGCTATCTCTCATTCCAGCAGCTTGAAATTCATGGACCCAATTCATTTTGGTAGCCAACTCTTTTATGGCTTCTTGTCTTTCTTTTATTTGGTCAATATTTTTGTTAGGTCTTATATAAGCATCTCTTAATTTTTTCTTTCCTATTGGAGTGTTGGTATGATTTGTCCACTGGAATAGTGAACTTTTTCCAAATATATCTAAGTCCCAAGAATAATTATGAGTCTCATCAATAAATTCTTCTCCTGCTTCAATAAATTTTTTCCATTCACCTTTTAATCTTTTCAACCCATTTTCGTTTATTTTGATTAGAGCCTTCAATCTTGGTCTTTTTTCAATATATTTTTGATGTATCATTACTAAACTTATGAATAGAACTAATGTGATAATTAAACTATTTAAACTAAGTAGATAAGATTTTTTGGTATATGTCCATATTGTAATACCTAGACCTACTAATATAATAATAAGTCTTATGTTCCCGTAAAGATTTATCTTATGATTTAGCTTATCCAGTTCTTTTTTATACTTTTCTTTTCTCTTTACATAATCTCTTTTTGGATTCATATTTTCACACTCCATCATATTTATTTTCTTTTGTATTGATTTTATTTTCTATATTTTTTAATACAACAATAACACATATAAGATAATTTTTAAAGTGTGAAATATTCAAATCAAAAAATAGAGCCCATGAGGCTCTATTTTTTAATTAACTTCTATATTAAATGTATTTTGGGATTTTTCCTTTTTAGGAACTACAACCCTAAGTACACCATCTTTTAGATTAGCTGTAATCTTCTCTGGTACAATATCTTTCAAAAAGATACCTCTTTGCATAGAAGTTCTTTTTCTCTCTCTGTGAATATAGTGTTCTTGCTCTTCGTTAACATTTTCTTCATTACTTACGCTGATTGTTAATCTACCTTCATTATAATCTAGTTTGATATCTTCTTTATTGATTCCAGGCATTTCTGCTTCTACTGTATACTCTTTATCTGCATCTTTTACATCTACTTTGAAAGTATCATTGTACAGATTTCTTGGAAAAAAACTATTATCAAAGAAGTCATCAATCATGTCGTAAAAATCATTGTTAAGCGAGTTACTTTTTCTAATTGGATTAGTATTAAATGGTGTTAAGCCAAACATATTAATTCCTCCTCTATTTGATTTTTATTGTTAGCACTCGATTCAAGTGAGTGCTAACAATTTCTATATATAATATACCTCTATTATAAATTTTTGTCAAGTATATTATTAAATTTTTTTACAATATTTTATTTATAACTCAATTATGCAAAAAACATCAGATTAGTGCTTATTAAGATAAATTAATTAGAGATATATTATTACTACACCCCATAAAAGATTTCAAGAAAAATAGAAAGTAGAACTTTCTTACTTAATAAAAAAATCCATCAGTCATTTCAATTGAATTGATATGACTGATGAACCATAAATCTAAGCCTCTGCTAGTTCTTTATTATGAACAACAACTTTATCCATCCATTTTCCTTTTTTATAGAAATAATACATGAAGAAGAAACTAACGATGAATGATAATCCGACTCCTAACCATACACCTTTAATCCCTAATGGTGTATATGATAATGCATAAGCCAATGGAATTCTGAATACCCACAGGCAAATAAGACTAAGCCACATGGAAACAGATGCTGCTCCTGCTCCTTGAAATACATTGGACATGACAATTCTACATCCTACAAATGCATATAATAAGGTTATTCCATATATGTAATAACGTCCAATTGCAATAACTTCCTGATCATTTGAGAATATCTCAAAGAATACCGATGGGAATATTGCAAAAATAGCACCCATTATTACAAGAATAATAAATGATGATTTCATTGCATATTGTCCACTTTTATAAGCTCTATCTCTTTGACCTGCACCAAGATTCTGTCCAACCATTGAACTCGCTGCTTGAGCTAATCCCATTGTAGGCATTGCCAATAGAGATTCCAATCTATTTCCTATTCCATGAGCTGCCATAGCTATACTGCCAAATGCATTAACTCTTCCCATTATCACTGTTCCACCTAAACTTATTACCGCTTGAGATATACTAGATGGTACACCAATCTTAAATAACTGTTTTGTAAGATTAAGGTCAACTTTAAAGTTATGAAGATCAAGTTTTAAGAAAGTTTTACCTCTAAGTACTACATAAAAAATATATCCTGCCGCAAATATCCTTGAAATTACAGTTGCATATGCTGCACCTGATATTCCAAGTTCAGGGAAAAAGCCCCAGCCGAAAATCAAAAATGGATCTAATACCATATTAATTAATCCGGAAACTATACCTGCAATCATGGGTGTTTTGGTATCTCCTATTCCACGCAATATACCGCTCATAATAAAAAATATGAACATGAATAACATACCTACCATAATTATTATAAAGTAATCTTTTGCTATAGGTATAATATTTTCTGGAGTGTTCATAAGATTAAAAAGCTGTTTATAGAAAATTATTCCTCCAGCCACAAATATCAAAGCTATGGCACCAATTACTATTAGTGAAGTGTAAGTTACTTCATCTACTTTTTTATATTCTCTAGCACCATAATATTGAGCTGCTAATGTTGCAGATCCTATACCCAAACCGGCTGCTAAAGATACTAAAACAAATACAACTGAAAAAGTTACCGTTACAGCTGCAATAGCATCAGTACTATTTTCAAGCTGACCAACAAAATATGTATCTGTCATATTATATATAACTTGAATTAAATTACCTATCATTATAGGCCATGCCATTATCCATAGGTTCTTCTTTATATCACCTTTAGTAGTGTCAATATTATTGTTTCTCATAAGTAAATCCTTTCTCACTTAAGAATCATATTTATTTCAGTTTCTGTCTATTTGATTAATATTAATATAAAAGATATACTAAGTCAAGGACTTAAATATATCTCTTTTTAAATTTAATATTTGTATTATAATACTTGATATTCTATCAATTATTATTTAGATATTTATGCCTTATTATAATGATGTTTTTCTGATAAAAACAATATGCATAACAATATAAATGCTATTATACCAACAAAAGCAGTTAATATCCATCCTTGTGAGCTACTATGTGAGACTAAATACATTCCCATGAAATATGGAGCAGCAGAACGTCCAGCAGCCTGAATCATCCCTATTATTGAATTAAATCTACCTCTATGATTAACTGGTGAATGGTTAGAAATATAAACTCCGGTGTTAGTTGTTGCAATAATCTCACCTGTTGTCCATATGAATACTGCTACAAAAAATACCCATAATTCATTCACTATACCCATCATTCCAAAACCTATAATGTATGTTAATGATGCAATCGCTACATTAACTACAGGCTTTATTTTTCTTGTGATATGCATTATGACTGGTGTCAATACAACAACGATGATTGTATTAATTGCCATTACATTACCAAAATATTTCTCTCCATTTTCTGGGAATAACTCTATTAAATGAAAAGGCATAATAAAACCATGTTGATTATACACAAATCCTATTACCGAACTAATAAGTACAAACCCTAGTAAGTAAGGTCTCTTTAGTAATGCATTAATAATAGATCCTTTTTCTTCTTTTTCACCAACTCTATCTGAATCATTAATTTTCTTTATTTCATTCTTTGTAGGTCTAGTGTCTTTAATATAAAATACTACCAATAATAAACTAAGTAATGAAGTTAATCCATCACCCCAAAATATCCATTGTGTGTAATTTTTAAATAAATAAGCTGCAATGGTAAAACCAAAAGCAAGACCAATGTTCATACCCAAATACAATAATGAAAAACTTTGTTTCCTATTTTCAGGAGTTGTCAAATCAGCAGTCATAGCACCACTTGCAGGACCTGAAAAACTGGATATGAAACTAGATGCTATAAGTAAATATGGAATTACTATTGAATTACCAAGAAAACCACAAACAATAAAAACTAGTGCTGACAAAGTTCTAGATACAAGTAGAATTGTTTTACGATTGCATTTATCAACTAAATGGCCAGAAATAAGTGAACCAGGTATACCGACTAATGAACATACTAACATAAACACACCAATTACATCTTTCTCAAACCCTAATCTTTCGCTCAAAAATAAAGCTAAGAAAGCATAAACAAATCCACCAAGTGAATTAACGAATCGTTGAATAGCCAGGATATAAATCTCTCTCGGCAAACCTATGTACTGCTTAAAAGAATTAATAATTACCATTGCACCATCCCTTTCTTTTACTTTTTTAGACATTGTCATACTATAATGGACTAAATCGCTAATCTTGTCAAGTAAAATATCGGGAACTTAATAATATTCATTTTTCGAAATGTTCATAAATATCTTATTATAATTTGAATAAATTAAATGGATATTCAGCATTTGGTTTTAACTGAAAACTACAGATTTTATTTTCTTTCGGATGTTTAAAAGAAATACTTCCAGCCCATAGAGCTATTTGAGTCCATGTCCTCATTTTGACAAAAGTCTTATTATATTTATTATCTCCCCATAGCGGAAGGGATGCATTGGATAATTGAACACGAATCTGATGATGTCTTCCAGTTTTTAAATCCACCTTAATAAGACTTAACATACCATATTCTTCTGTTTCGATACTATCAATGCATTCATATTCTAATACAGCTTCTTTTGCATCTTTTATATCTTCAGAAACTACTTTAGATATATTATTCCTTCCATATTTCTTAAGATAATCTACTAATTGTCCTTTGTTTTCCTTTGGTTTTCCACAAACTACAGCATAATAAAATTTCTGAAATCTTTTTGTTCTGATTTCTTCACTTAATTTAGTGTTAGCAAACTTGGTTTTTGCAAATACCATTAACCCTCCAACTGGGCGGTCTAATCTATGAATTAATCCTATATATGGATTTTTCACATTATATTTCTCTTTTAAATAACCCTTTAATTCTGTTAACATATCTATATCACCAGTCTTATCATTTTGACAAGGTACTTTCGGTGGTTTCTCAGCAACAATAATATGATTATCTTCGTAAATTATATTTATATCCATATTTTTTCTCCTACTCCTATATATCATAATGTATAATCTATATACTAAATTTTTAAAAACATTCAATTTAGCAATTTAATTACCTTTATTTCAATTTCATACATAAGTATAATCTATATTCAATCAAATATCCATAACATTATTTAGATTATATAGAAGAAATAAAGAAACTACATCTACCTAAATGATTTTAAGTGAAATATAAAGTAGAACTTTCCTATTTAACAAAAAAGAGTAGGGTTATCTCTAACTCTACTCCATTAAATATCACCAATATAACTTCCAATCTTTACTTAAGCGGATGAGGGCTTCCATATAATAGTAGTCACCCCATGTATTGCATTCATCAACATTTCTGTTCCTACATGGATTATATGGAGATTTTCTTGCATAAACACCATGTAGTAATTGCCCATTGGATAATTTATTATCGTTAACTGCGTAATTATCAATTAATGATTTCAGTATCTTCAATGCAATATCTTTGTAGTAACTTGCTTTTTCTTCGTCAAGGTACTTCGACATTTCAAGCATACCACATACAGCTATTGCCGCCGCCGAACTGTCTTTCGGTTCTTCACTACCATCAGTGAATTTAAAATCCCAATAAGGTACCAGGTCTTCTGGTAGATGTTCTATAAAAAAGTCTGTTATTTTATAAAATTTCTCAATATAATCAGGATTCTTGGTATACATATAACTTAGCGCAGTTCCATATATTCCCCAAGCCTGCCCTCTTGACCATGCCGAATCATTACTGTATCCTTGCCTTGTCTCACCGTACAGTGGTTTTCCTGTATCTTTCTCAAAATAATATGTATGATATGTGGAACAATCATCACGCATGATAACCTTAAGGGAAGTATCTATATGCTGTTTAGCAATCTTAGCATATTTATCATCACCAGTTACATCACTTGTCCAGTACAATAGTGGAAGATTAAGTAAGCAGTCAATTATTAAACGATAATTATCATCTGCTCCAATATTTCCCCAAGCTTGAATGAATTTACCGTCTTCTCTATACCTGGAAATAAGATTATCTGCCGCTAGAATAGCTGCTTTCTTAGCATTTTCATTACCTATTAATTTGTATGCGGCAACACATGATAGACTATAGAGAAAACCCATATCATGATTATTGGTCTCAATCTTATTCTCTATTCTGTGAAGAAAACTGTCTACTTGGATTTCTGCTGCTTTTCTATATTTCTCATCACCTGTTACCTCATATGCCATCCATATCTGTCCTGTCCAGAAACCAGATGTCCATGAAATATTATCACTAGGAGCATAAAAATTATCAGTTGTCCCATTAATCTTGAATTTATATGTAAAATCTTCTAAATCTGTCTCTACCTGAGTTACTGCATCATCTAATGCTTGACTTATCTCTGAATCAGTGACTTTCTCATAATCTTTCATATTAACCATTATTATCTAGTCCTTTCATTAAGAATGGGTCATTTATTTTCTCCAAATAATCTATCAAACAATCATCATATTTTTTGCATTGTTCATCATCGCAACTCAATATCAATGGATTCAATTGATAAGGATCTTTCTCATTATCATATAAGTATCTTTTTTGCTTTTCATATGGATAAGTACCATTATCAATTACATAAGTGTGTGTTTTAGTTCGAATTCCCCTCCAGCCAAAAGATTTATGGTTTAATCCTCTTTTTCTGTAAGGTTCTATAAGTTCAGGCATACCAGGAATCATTGATAAAAATACTGTTTCTGGTTCATCCATCTTTCTATCCTTAATAATATCTTTAAAGCTTTTCCCTTGTACGGTTTTCGGAATATCAACTTCCAATAAGTCCAACAACGTTGGCATATGGTCGATACTTGAAAATAAGCACTGCGTCCTTCCAGGTTCTATATCTTTTCCTCTAATCATAAAAGGAATATTAATGGATTCTTCATACCAGATATTCTTACCCATTATTCCCTGTGAACCCATCATATCTCCATGATCTGCGGATAATACCACAATAGTATCATCTTCCAGGTCATTTTCTTTCAGATATTCCAATATTCTTTTGAACTTCTCATCTAGTCCTGTAACTGCTCCAAAATATTCTTTTATGGTTTTCAGATATTCCTCATCTTCTCTCATTTTTTCTGGAACATTTACCCTAAGAGGAATATCGTCATACATATCAACATATTTTTTAGGTACTTTATCATAAGGTGGGTGAGGTGGATTCCATGAAACGAACATACAGAATGGTTTACTCTTATCTCTATTTTGTAGATAATCAAGAGCTACATCTGTTTCGACTTCAGGAGACCATTTTCCTGGTTCGATTTTCTCTGGTGTATTTCTCCAATAATGTGGATTAAGATGCTTGTCCATCGCCCCATATGAAAACCAATAATCAAATCCTTGCCTTCTTTCTCCTTCAGGTGTGTAAGCATCCCAATTGATAGCACCTGACTCTGGATTCTTATTGAAATTCAATTCACTTGCATCCAGATGCCATTTTCCCACATAAGCCGTTTGATAACCATTTCTCTTTAGAGTCTTTCCTATAGTCTCTTCTTGTGGTTTCAACATAACTGTTTCATCCAATCCTATTTTACAATTTGTCCACATGCCACAACAATAAGGATACTTTCCTGTCATAAGCGCTGCTCTATGAGGTGAACAAAGAGGATATGTACTAATGGCATTATCAAAAACTTTGCTTTCCTTGGCAAATGAATCCATAGCAGGGGTTATTACCTTATCTTGTCCTTCTGCTCCTACTGCGATTTTACGCCATTGGTCTGCAAAAATATATAATAAATTCTTTTTCTTCATATGAATCTCCTTCCGAACAGCTTATACTAAAGTGTAAACTTCACCTTTTTTCCCTTGCAAAACGATATCTTCTTTACTGCTCTCTATTAATCCTTTACTATTATCAATTACAATCTTTTCTTTAAATCCCATTATAATTTCCAGTGACATTATTTTACCTTTTTCATAAGTAAGATTAATTTTGTGACCGCCTATTGTTTTTACTCCCCTGATACTTCCTTTTTCCCACGACTTCGGAAGTGAAGGTAATAAAAATACTTTTCCTTCATAGCATTGTACAATACACTCGATTACTGCTCTTGTGGCTCCTAGATTTCCATCTATCTGAAAAACAAATTGAGTATCTTCATTTCTTACAGTACATCTTGGAGGTCTAGGATGTAGGTCTAATAAGGCAGAAGAGGATAGCTCAGTAAGTAAATAACTTAATTGGTGATTAGCTTCTTCTCCATCTTGTAGACGTGCAAACAAACATGCTGCCCACGCTCTACTCCAACCAGTTCCACCACCATTTTGTGCTAGTCTATACTCTAATGATTTTCTTCCTGCCTCAAATTGATTGGTTCTATTAACCGGATTGAACAGTGTAGACGGGAATACTCCATATAGATGTGAGAAATGGCGATGTCCTTTTTCCACTTCCATCTTATCTTCATCATCCCACTCTAATAGACGTCCATCACTTCCAATTTTGAAATCAGGTAACCTACTTCTTAACTGTTCCCACTTAGTACACTCTTCTTTATCAATATCTAGTATTTTGGCTCCATCTATTGCATATGTAAAGGCATCATAGGCTAATTGTATATCCATAGCTGATGATATACACATACTCACTGGAAAATAACCTGTACCCTCAAAACGATTTTCAGGCGACTGACTTGGCATTATCTGCGCTACACCATCATCATCCACCTCAATATAATCCATGTAAAAATCTACTGTTGATTTGAAGAAAGGATAAGCTACTTCTTCTAAGAAAATTTTATCTCCATTATATTGGTAATGCCACCAATAATGTTGTCCAATCCATGCGGCTCCTCCAATCCATGCAGCATAATTATAAGCCTCAGGAGTAGACACAGCCCAATGATCTCCATTGAGTGATAATACAGTACCATTACAACCATATAAGGATTTTGCTGTTCTTCTACCACTTTCTGCAAACTTATTTACATAATCAAATAGTTGCTTTGAATACTCCGGATAATCCAATTGTTCTATGAACCAATAGTTCATCTGTATATTGATGTTAAAATGATAATCGCTGAACCACGGAGGTATTATATCACAGTTCCATTTTCCTTGGAGATTCAATGGAAGTTCTCCACAGATGGAACCTGAAACCATTAGGTATATACCGAATTTTGCATATATCTCTATTAGATTAACATCTTCATTTCCTTTTCTGACTCTTTCAATTCTTTCATTTATATATAAATCAGATAATTCATCTGTTTTGTTATCAGTTATATTAATATCTGTTTTACTCATCGCTTCAGAAAACTTTTTATTATGATTTTCTTTCAGTTCATTTATCTCCCCTGTAGGAAAAGGATAATCATTAAGTTCTTTTTCGATATTTTTATAAGAAACTCCTATATTGATAAATGTTTTTATGTATGTTGCATTTTCTATATGCATGCTCATATTACCATATTCAATTAAGCCATCTGTATCTACTTTCACAATAACTTCAAAACTACTTACTGAATCTATTTTACATGTGTAAATTATATGTTTTCCATCTATATTCATATCTTCTATTGCCTCATCTTCTTGTCTTTCGTAAAAAAGAGTACCGCCAAATTCTTTAGTACTCCTCCATGATGAGACCATTATTCCTGTTACACAATCAGCAAAAGCTTCTAATTCTACATCTCTTCTAACTACTTTAGCTATACCATTATGGATATCTAATATTCTTTCAACAAAATTTCCTTGTGGATTATCATATCTGAATACTAATTCACCAGCAGGTTTATATGAATCTTCTTGGCGTGGATAGGGGGAAATTCCCCCATTACCACCAAATGCCAAGGAAGCTAAGGCTGTTGCTCTAAAGTAATCTTTTTCTATTAGAAGTTCTCTTACTTTAGGTAAGTACTCATATGAAGTTCTATTTGTTCTATTTCCATGCTTACCAGTCCATAGATATTCATGATTCAGACTAAGTATATCTTTTTCATTATTTCCCCATACTATACCGTTAAGTCTGCCATTACCAATAAGCAATCCTTCTTTCCAGTCTTCTGAAAAGTTATTATACCTAAGCTTCATCTTTAATTCCATCCCTCACATATTATTTTCCTAAGAAAGTATCATAAGCTGTTTGGTTGATTTCTATAGCTCTTTCTATTCCTCTACTCTTTAATTCGTTGATGAATCCATCATAATCTTTTTCGAAGTCTGACGCTCCCAATAACCATTTTTGGAACATTTCATCAACATATGGTCTAATTTCTGACATGATTTTCTTATATTCTGCTTCATCATCAGTAGAATATTTCAATCCTAACTCACCATCTAGATATGGAGGCATATCTTCTCTATACCATTGTGGATTACTATTGTATAATTTTGCTGCAGCACTAGCTTCTGGTGTCATAAAAGCATATTCATATTCAGCATCTTGCAACATACCAATACGATATTGAATACCTAATGAACGTAAATATCCTAGAGGTGTCTGTTCACTATTAAGCACTGTATCTGTATAAGATTTTGTTCCATCATCATTAACAGTATATGTTTCGCCTTCAATACCCCAGTTCATTAGAGTTGAACCTTCTTCTGTAAACATATAATCAAAGAACTTAATAAGAGTTACAGGGTCTTCACATTGAGAAGAGATTCCCCAACCTACTCCTGGATATCTAGTTGTTCTTTCAATCACTTCACCATTTTGATTTGCAGGAGGAGCGATACTTACATTATTAAATCCTGGTATATCTTCTGCAAGACTTCTGTTATAATTTCCTGTACTTGGCCAATCATGGGTCATACCACCGATATTGGAACTATATAGTATATCTCTTGATTTTGCACCACGTGTTAGTATTTCTGGGTCGATCAATCCTTCTTTATACCATTTTACAAGATTAGTAACACCTACTTTGAAATTCTCTTCCATTGGTTCAAAAGTCATTTTTCCATCACGTGGATAGAATTCAGTACTTGTATCCCATAAGTATAAATATTCGTCTGGCATTTTCCATCCAGCTCTATCGAATAGAGGTATCTCATCTGCTTCACCATTTCCATTAGGATCATTATTCTTAAAAGCTGTCAATACATCATATAATTGATCTACTGTAGTTGGTACGTCTAAACCTAGATTATCTAGCCAATCTTGACGAACCCACCAAAATTCAGCAGATACCAGACTTTGATTTTTAGGTATATAATATATATTTCCATCAAGAGCTGTTGCGCCTTGTCTAAACTTATCATCATTATCAAGAACGGCTTGAATATTTGGAGCATGTTCTTTAATCAAATCATTAAGTGGCACTAAACCACCATCACGACCTAATTTTTCTAGTTCAGCTGGATTTTTAAATCCTATGATGTCTGCAAGTTTTCCTGATGAAAGCATTAAGTTGAAAGCTTCTTCTTCATTAGAATTAGATTGTGAAATCACACCTTCAAGAGAAATATTCGTTTTCTCTGCAATTTCCTGCCAAAGACGCCATTCTGGATTGAAAGGCATATTATTGAAATTGAGGAATATTGAAAATGTCTTTGGTTCAGAACTGATTAAACTTCCTTCCAATTCTTTTTCACCCGATTTATTCTCTGTTGTTTTTGTATTTGTATCTGTATCCTTTTCGTTATCATCTTTTTTACCACAACCAATAAATAATGTTGCCATCAAAGTAAAAGTTAACAAAATCGCTAATATTTTTTTTGTTTTCATAATTCTTCTCCTTTTCTCTTAATGTTATTTATTTCTTCATAACTAAAGTTTTTCTTATAGTTATGGAAAAATCATATGTACATCAGCCTTTTACTGCTCCAACTGTAGCACCTTTCTTGAAATATTTCTGTACAAAAGGATACGCTATCATCATAGGAATTATCGCTATGATAATTATTGAATATATGACTGTTGTCGGCGAATATAATGAATTAGCTGTTACTATTGCAGCTTCCGTTTCATTAGCCACTTTATCTACAATTAGTTTTTTCAATAAAACTTGTAAAGGTACTTTATTATCATCTTGAAGTAAATTCATTGCCCAGAAATAACCATTCCATCTAGTAACCGCATAGAACATACCAACTGTCGCAAGAGCAGGTTTTGATAGTGGCAAGAATATCTTTGAAAATATCTTCAAATTATTGGCCCCATCAATGAAAGCTGCTTCTTCAAGAGATTTCGGTATTTGTTCAAAGAAACTTTTCATTATTACAAGATTGTACGTATTAATTGCAAATCCCACTATTATTGCTGTTCTTGTATCCAATAGATTATAGTCTTTAAAAGCCATATATAGTGGAATCATACCTGCATTAAACCACATAGTGAATATTGCCATTAGAGTGAAGAACTTTCTGAATATCAATCTTTCTCTTGACAAAGCATATGCCATTGTGGTCGTAAAAAACATATTGACGACTACACCTGCTATCGTATAAAACATAGTATTTCCATACGCTATCCAAATACCATCTTTCATAAAAGCTTGCTTATAACTTTCAAAATTAAAACCTTTTAACCAAAACATTACATCTCCATTTTCAACAAAAATAGGTTTGCTAAATGAAGCGATCAAAACATAAAATATTGGATAAAAAGCAACAATTGATATGATAATTCCTACAACTGTCATTACACCATTGAATATCTTTTCATTTCTAGTAACTAGTTTATCTGATTTTGCCATGATTTATCTCCTTTCTCTACCAAAGTGATGTCTCAGAAAGACGTTTACTGATTTTATTTGCAAGGACAACCAATATCAATGCAACAAATGCTTCAAAAAGTCCAGCCGCTGTAGCTAATCCATAATTTCCGTTTTGTATACCCGTTCTATATACATAAGTAGCGATTACATCTCCAGTACTATAAGTTGTAGGTTTATATAGAAGTAGAATTGCTTCATATCCCACTTTAACCATTTTACCGATATTCAGTACAAGCATAACAACAACAATAGGCAAAATACCTGGTATGGTTACATGTTTAATCTGTTTCCATTTACCTGCACCATCAACCTTTGCTGCTTCATAAAGCTGTTGATCAATACCCATAATCGCCGCAATATAAACAATGGCACTGAAACCAGCAGTTTTCCATAGAGTCATCGTAGTGTAAACTCCTCTAAAATACTCCGGCTTAACCATGAAATATATAGGTTCAAACCCTAGTTTCTGTAATATGAAGTTAATTACTCCCGTACTTGGAGATAGGAAATTAATTGTCATACCACAAACCACAACAATCGATATAAAATAAGGTAAGAACGTAGCCGTTTGAGTTATCTTACTTACAACCTTGTTTTTCATTTCCGTAACTGCTATTGCTAATATGATAGGTATAGGGAAACAAATTACCAACTGCCAAAAAGCAATCATTAATGTATTTGTCACAGTCCTTGTGAAATCAGCACCCTGTATGAACTGAATAAAATTATCTAATCCTACAAATGTACTACCAGAAAAGCCTTTAAATATATTGAAATCATAAAATGCTGTTCGAAGTCCTATCATAGGTTTGTAAGCAAACATGATATACCATATCAGACCTGGCAATAATAAAAGGAACAAATCCCAGTCCCGCCTGAATCGTTTAGAAAATTTACTACTGCTTTTGACATAACTTCTATTATTTATGGGTAATGCCTTACTTGTTTTGCTCATATTATTGTCTCCTTTTCTTATCCCTTTCTTAATTGTTTATTTTTCACAATCAAAAGTTGTTTATGAAAGGATTATACATAATATTAAACAAAAAATAAATCATCAATTTACAACCCATTTGCTTTTTATACAAAACCATATCTGTTTAGAGACTAATTATATAAAAAGTTTTTTTATATGCATTTTTCAACTATATACATTTTGTTATTTTTATATCTATTTTCTATTACTTTTCAATTATTTTTTAATATATAAATAGGAAATTATACATTTTTCTTTGTATAAATCTATCAATTCTTCTTCATTAATATTTATTGTATTATTAAAATATAGACAAAAAAAAATGAGATACAGTTGATTTTATATCCATTTTCATCATGAATTTAATCTACTATATCTCTTATCTATCTTATAGCTGTTTAATTTGTTCTGAAAAAGCTTTTGGTGTCATCCCAGTGTACTTAGTGAACACTCTGATAAATGTATTAGAACTATTGAAACCAACTTGTTTTGCTAATGTTGAAACCTTAATTTTAGTATTACTATACATTATCTCTTTTGCCTTTTCTATCCTGTAATTGTTTAAATAATTTTTATAATTGTCTCCTACAGCTTTTTTAAACAAAATGCCGCAATATTTTTCAGAAACATTCATTTTTTTTGCCATATCCACTAACATTATATCTTCCGAATAATATTCATGAATATACGACAGCATCTCTTCTGCAATTGAATTCTCACTATCCTTTTTATTATTATTAACATACAACAATATTTCTTCTAAAATGTTTCTTAATTTTGGTATAATATCTTTCCTATTCCATTGATCTGAGAGAGTGGAAAAATCATCATTGTCTTTTAGGAATACATGAGAATCTATCTTCAATTCCTGAACTATTCTACTGATAGTACCAATAATGGCGAATATCAAGTTTTTGAAAGCCTTTGGTGATAACTTTTCTCCCGCACCATTTTCATTTATTAGCTCATTGAATATTTCTACTGCATTTATATCTCCGCCAAGTACACTGTGTATGAGTTTATTCTCAATAACCAAAGGATAATAATACGAATTTTGGTCTAAATCTTCTTTGATTTGTTTCATTGTCAAAATAGTCCTTTGATTATATAAAAACTTATATTCTAATATCTTTTTACTTTCTTCAAAACATTCTTTGATCTTTTTAGTTCCATAGGCTACATTACTGATAGCTACTCTTATATCATAATCATAATCAATTTCTACTGTCTCCAAAAGAGAATGTATCATGGTTATGGCATCTTTTACTTGGTCACATTGGATAATGATGGCACAAGTATAATAATTGATATTTGCATAACGCAATGTATTAACATCTTGTGTATATACAAGAATTTCGTTTTTATATAAGAAGATATTATCACCTACATCTTCATATGGATTATTGAGAAACTCTAGTACCGCTACACAATAATTGTCATCTTTCATTAGTTGGTCTTTGTATATGGATTTATTGATGTTTATACCAAACAACAAATCTCTGTTCAACCTTTGGACTATTAGATTATTTCTTTCACTTATTGCTACCTTCAACTGTTGATTGAGATTTTTTATCATATTAGAATTTTGCTTTAATATTTTAAATTCATCAACATCCTTTTGACTGCTATCATCAGAGAAAAAGTCATCTAAAACTTCTTTTATTGGTCTATACAATTTGTTCGTAATGATTCTTGATAGAAATATCGATAATAATGTAAGTAATACAAAAGGAATCATAAAATATATAAAAATCATAGCAGTATCAATATTCTTATCCTTATATGAATAAAGCAATATCCAATCTATGTTATAAAAAGATTGTTTGAATACATTATTATCTTTATAAATAAATTTGTTGGATTTCAATTCGCTATTCTGAAATGCTTTAAATATTTCATCTGATGGTATTTTCGCATCATTTTTCATTGCGAATATACCACTATTATTACATAAATACCAATCATTCTCTAAATTTTCCTCAACAAAAGAATTGTAATTTATAGTTGTGAAATACAATATATCTCTTTTCCTATATTCCTTTTTGGTTATGTAACATATTTGTGAAGTACCATTTGAATTTTTAATCGTAAAAGCCATATAACTAGAATTTTCATTAAAATGATTATAAATTTCCTTTATTTCTTTTTGACTTAAATTAAGATTTTCATTAAAATAATAATCTTTTGTTTCACTGGAAACAGGTGTAATAACTAATGAATCTTCATCTAAAAAAGTAGCTGAGATTTGGAAATTTACATTATTCACTTTAGAAGATGATTTTTTAATTTTATACTGCATTTTTAATGCTCCAAGATAAAACATCTCATTATTATCACTTTCCGACCAGCTCTTAGCTTCATCACTCTCTGTTACTAAATCAAGTGCACTATTAATTACCTCTAATTTTATTTGGCTGTTATTAAGTGTTGTTTTGATTGTATTAATGATGGTAGCTTCATACTCTTTAGATCTGTTATCGAAAACTATTTTTAAGAAAATGCTCATAAAACTTAAAATAATTAACGTAAACACAAGTAAAAATACTGTATTTAATTTTTTCTTGTATTTGCCACGTACCATAGTTCTTTCCACATCCTTTAATTTTATATATGCCAAATTGTCTTCTTATTGTAGATTTAAAAAATGATGGAGCGTTTATAGTAAAATAATACCACATAGTCACATAGCATAATTTATGTATTTTTTATAAATAGTCAATTGATGTAAATATTATAATAACATTAATGCACAAAAAAAACAAGAATAGAGTTATAATTATTGATTATAAGCCCTAACTTGTTAAAAAAAAATCTATTTTTTTATAAGTTTTGCATAGTAGCTGTCTATAGACTCATTAATTCTTATTTAGTACTATTTCTATAGGTTTTGCATCTTTACATGTAAATTCTAATTCCGTTTTTCCTGATTTGCTACTTAATAATCTACAGTTTTCATAAGAAGAACTAAGATTCCACTCACCATTTAACATCAACTTCACTGTTGAACTTCCACTTTCATTCTTGCACCACTGTCTAGAATATATACTTACTTCTTTCCTATTTCCGTTTTCATCATACTGACTTTCGTCTTTTCCTTCATATAGTCTCAAATCTGGATCAACAATACTAAGAACCATATTATCTTTTGATTGTTTTGTCATAATCATAGTTGGAGTATCTACACCTTCAACGATCCCTTTGTCTATGTTGTCATTTGCTTCAAATACTGCATAGCCAGTTGTATTCGTCAATCTATCCTTGACTATATGAGCGGTTTTATCTTTCTGTAATACAGTATATAAAGCTGTTTCTCTATTACTCATTTGCTTAGTGAAATCATTTATCTTTTCTTCATCTGTTTTCACAAGAATCGCATACTCATAGCCTTGGTTTTTCGGAGCTTTTCCATGATCTATCCAAGCTGTTGCAAAATCGCCTTTGGTATCTTTCTCATTTTTATGATTCTTTGAGTCTTGAGTACTGCGGCTTATTCCTATTTCATGACCTTCAGGAATGTAGTATCCATTGTTATTGTTATCCATCAACCAGAAATCTTCGTCTGATTTCAAATCTTTAACATAAGGGAATTCAGTAATATTTTCTTTACTGTTAACCCATATAGGCATATTCTTATCAGCCAAATAGTTCTGGAACATTGTTGTTTGTGTATTATGTGTACTATCATTATTTTCAATATCCGAACCTAATAGAATAATTCTGTCATCGAAGAAAAATACTGATTTCCTAGCTCTATGTGATTCATCATATTTAGGGTGTTCATGAAGTTTCATAGCGAACATGCCATTCTCACCTTCGATATTGAGGGCACCTGAATATGATTCATCAGATATCAACATTTCTTCAAAGCCTGAGAATTCATCAAGATTCTTGACATCTGATTTGAGTTCTTCAATTGGCAATTGGATAGTTGTTGTACCAGGCCAACGATTCCAATTGTATCCGTTAGGATTGTATCCACTGTCTTTATTGTTGATTGGGTCTCCTTGACTCATTATCTGAACTTGTCCATATGTGATGTAACGTCCATACAAGTTGGAATTGGTATATGACTCATTACCCCAGAGATATTTACTATGGCCTCTTACCCCTACCAACCAATCATCTCTTCTATGTAATGCTAAGTTGGAATAATTCATTGTCCAGTTTCCGTTAGGGTCATTTTCTGGAGTATAACCCATCTCCAGTAGCATCTTCGCTGTTTTACTTGGTTTTTCCAGATTGGTCAATCGCAAATATGCAGCAGCCACTTCTGGATCTATTTCTTCTTCACCATCAGGTATACCTGCTAATGCCATAAAACCAAAACATTTATCATTTATTTTTGAAGTTCCATCAACGCCACGTCCAGAAAGACTTACCAACCACTGATATTTATTGGTATATAGTCTTGTAACCATTATCACTTTTTTAAGCAGTTCATGTGCTTCTTCTTTCAAGCCGTACTTAGTTCCACTCATATAATAAACAACTGGTGTCAAACCGTTAAATGCAGGATTGGCATAACCTGGATATCCATTTCTGTGATGGAATCCTGAACCATCTTCCTTGAATCCTCCAATCAAACCAGGTGTTGTTTTCATACATCTGTTCATCCAATCAGAGAAACCTTGAAAATCTCTTACCTTATCAGGTGTATCATCTTTCACCAATATGCTTATCAACATACCTTGTATTGTAGTGTTCAATATATCTACGTTACATGGCTCTTTGTCCTCATAATCATATATTCTTCCCATACCTGTGAACCAGTATATGGATTTTTGCACTCTATCCAATAACCCTGCTTCTTTTAACTGATTTTGCATAAGGAAAACAGCATTATAGTAGCCACGCATATTGTATCCGATGTGATGGACTGTTCCAAGTATACTTCCCTCTTCCCAACCTTGATCCAGCATATGTTCTGTCATATCAATGAATATACTGCTTAATTCATCTTTATGTTCTGGATTGTCAGTAGAATGATATGCATTAGCTATATTGAACATGATATCTGTGTATTGTTTTCTTACGTTAGTGTGTTTCAGATCAATATATACCGCATCCAATAATTCTTGAGGATAGATTTGTTTTATAAATGGTAGATCTACTGAATTACCTGTTATAGTACTATCTTTTCTGACTATGTTGAAAGCATGGAATTGTTTTCTAATACTATTCATAGCCTTTTCATCAATATTCTTTTTAATGAATAGATTGTCATATAGTCTTTGTGAAATCATATCAAAAGCTTCCATGTCTTCCTTAGTGACTTCTTCTGGTAATTCTTCCTTACTTTCTAGATTATAGAATTTGTATAGTGATACCCAATGCTTATTAGCCATATTATCAGCCTCTACATTTACAAAAGGCACTTGAAAATCTCTATTCTGATGTCTAGAATCCACAGGATTAGTTAATATTATCTGATCGAAATATAATGTTCCCTTTTCTACATTTGATGGAGCTTTTATTCTCATCGTATCCATATCTTCTCGTGGTTTCCCTTGCATATCCCTTTCATAAGAAACCCATGCTGTACGCCATCCACTGAAATTAAGACCGAATGTGAAAGAACAGTCTATATCATCTCCTCTTCCGAATTCTATCAAAATTTCATCATCTACAGGTTTTTCATTGTATACCCAAAAAGCAAAAGTATCCAGCTTATTACTTCCAGAGCTCTCATCAAAAGCTTGAAATCCTATAGGTGTTGATAGAACCATTTGGGAACCTTTTTCATAATTCCACTCAAGTGATCTGTAACCACCTTTATGATGTTTCTCACTTAATGTCATTTTTGAACTGCTGTCAGCTTGCAGTTCTTCTGGTATACCTGATTCAAAAGTATATAATTTCGTATTCGTTTCTGCTGCTTTCTTTTCAATCACATTGGTTATAATTGATGTACCATTAACGTCTCTTAAGCTCAATGATTTGTATACCAGTGAAGCCAAATCATCTCTAATCAACATCTTATCAAATTTCTTCTTTTCATCATCTGTCCATCCGTTCTTTTCTTTTAATATTTCCAGAGCATTACTTTCATTTATATCTTCTTCATATCCTAAAAGTTTTAATAATGCAAAAGCAAAGCTATTACCCTCAATATTTTTCTTAGGATCGATTTTATCATCAAATATGATTCCTTTTTTTATTGCATATGCAATATATTTTTCTGCCCACTTAGATACCGAATTTCCATCAGTATACTTGTCCATTTCTGTTCTGACTTCATTTTCAGTTAATTTCTCTACTTCTTCAACTTTGTTACTTAATCTTAGAGCTATTATTATTCCTTCTTCTCTTGTTACTGGATAATCTAAATTCAATTGTATACTTGTGTCCGAACTACCTTTTACAAAACCGAAATCATATAATTTCTTTGCCTCTTTTTCATACTTCGGTTTAAACAATTCTGATGCCTGAATTGGGTTTACTTGCGTTAGGCATAGACTAACCAACAATAAAAACAATACCCCTTTTTCTAGAATTTTCATTTGTAATACCTCCTAATAAGCATTTAATTGTCAATCATCTCTCATTGTTTATTTATGACAAACAATCAACATCAGTCATTTAATTATAAGCATTATCCCACAGTAAATAAATCATTATTTTACAACTCATCTGCTTTTTGTACAAAAAGCAAATTAATAATCAGCATTTAATGGCAATATTTTTTTATGTGCATTTTTCAAATATATACCATTTCTTATATTTCATGTAATTTTTGGGATTATATTAATGATTTGACGTTATTGGATAAAGAGATAACATATATTTTTGAAATCGAATATCAATATATAAAAAATAATTTGAAATTACAAAAAAGGAATATTTTTTTGATAGCTAACGTTCAGAATGAGAATGGTATATGATCTTTTTACTTCGCCTTACTCTTTATGGACCGGTCTTCGTAAAACGAACCATATACCACTTTTATATAAAGTGATGACTTAGTAGAATCTATTAGTTTCAAGACTTTGTTTTTTTTACTAATATATTATGGTAACATTTTATTTCTGTTTATCAATTTTATTTTGATACTCTAATACAGCATTTGGACCAGAATGATTTTCCATTCCCGGTTTATGTTTTCTATATTTTTTATCATACTGACTTTTGAGGTTAAAGAAATCATCATTAGTTTTATCTATGTGTTTTTTTAACTTTTCTCTATACTGCTCAACGATATTTGAGTATTCTGGTTTTACAGCTAAATTGGTTTTCTCCAATCTATCATTTTTCATATCAAATACTTCTTCGCTCTTCTCTTCTAGATATACAGTATATTTGTAATCTTTATCCCTATACATTCTCCCTGGAACTATATATCCATCATATTCATCATACCATTCGGCACTGACATATTCATTGTTGACTGCATCACTTTCTCCAATGATTTGTTTATAATGGCTTATTCCTTCTTCTTTTTTATAAGTGGTCAAGCCTGCATACTCAGCTAATGTTGGATAAATATCAAGAAGTGAAACTAACCCATGAATTCTTCTTTTACCTTTTATACCATTTCCAGTGTATATTAATGGAACTCTATTGGTTTCTTCATAGAATGCTCCATATTTAGTAACTAAACGATGAGATGCCATACCTTCACCATGGTCAGCAAAAAACACTATCATAGTATCATCCTTTTGACCTGATTCTTCCAAAGCCTTTAATATTCTGCCGATTTGCTTATCAACAACATTGATGTAGTGATAATAGGCATACAGATAGTGCCTGAAATCATCTTCCCCCCAATGAATCGTTTGACTCTGTCGTCTATGACCACAGCACATGTATTGGATGAATTCAGGTCTATTAGGCACATCATCGAAATTATAATTATCTGGTAATGCTGGCAGTTCTTCTTTTACACCAAAATCTTTATGTCCAAATTCATTTTCACCAATATACGAACATATGTTATGAGGATTCTGTAAGTCTGCAACTAACAGAAATGGATTATCAGAAGTTTTTCTTTTCAAATATTCAACAGTTTTTCTCGTAGTGTCTTCATCGTAGAATGTTTCGTAATTGACTGTTATAGCAGGATTATCTCTTTCACTTTTGATTTGTTCATAATCCATTACATCAAAACCTCGTAATGCTCCATAATCATGCCTTTTACCAATATGTACACATTCATAACCATTTTTGCTGAATAGTTCACCTAAAGTTTCTATATCAGTAGAAACTGAATCAAAACCTTGATCTGGTAGATTACTTAATACTTTTGTTTGATGTGGGTATTTTGAACTCCAAAAAGATGCTCTTGCAGGTTGGCACAAAGGACATGTCGTATAAGCATTATCAAATATAACACCATTTTCTGATAAACTATCAATATTAGGTGCCTTAACATAATTATTACCATAAGCATTAAGAGCTGTAGCACTTAATTGATCACAAATAACCATTAATATATTTTTCACTTTTTCCACCTCTCCATATCTCTTTCGTTGAATGACTTTGCAATAAAACATAATATATATAATTCAATTATAGGCGCTATTGCCAATAAATAAATCATCAATTTACAAGTTATGTATTATTTCCTATGATTTCAACATTTTATAGCATATGAAAACGTTTCTATTCCATATATTTGGATTTTACTATAATACAAAAAAAGGTCATTCAAAGAAATTTCTTCAAATGACTGGGTAATGTGATGTATTTTATAATAATATTAAATTATTATAATCACTATTAATATTATAAACCTGTAATAAAATTCAAATTACTACCAACTTAAAAATCAGTAGACTTCTTGAATAAGATTTTTGACTGTATTGATATTGTCTCTATAGGATAATCATGATGTTCCATTCTATATAATAATTGTCTTACAAGTCTTTCACCTAAAGCATCATTTCTAACCTGTACTGTGGTCAAATCACCTGATAGATGTGTATACTCTCTACTATCATCATATCCTGAAATAGCGATATCATCAGGAACACTATAATTATTTTTTTTGAGATAATCCAATACAAAATTGGCTATGAAATCACTAGCACAGACAAAAGCTTCTGGCAACTCATCTAGATGAGATAGGAATTCATTGATTTCTTCAGCATATGTATAGATGCCTATACTATCTATAAGACAATAATCTTCATTAATATCTAAATTATTATTATTTATTGCAGCTGTAAAGCCTTCATATCTGGTATAGTTGGTTAAAGCATAGTTGATATCACCTATAAATCCTATTTTTTTACGTCCTTTTTTTATGATGTTCTCCGTTATATTATATATGGCATGATATCCTTCCAAGAGGACTAAATCACCAGTCAGGCTAAGTGAAGTAATCGCTGGTACCATATCTAGAAATACTTTTGGTATCGATAAGGAATTAATCAAACTCATAACTTTATAATCATAAATATTTAGAACTATTACTCCCTGTACCGTACCATCATATAAAATTTCAGGCAGTTTATAATTCTCATATACTTTAGCTGGAATATAAGTATACATAAGATTTATATTATATGTAGATAATGTTTTTGCTATATTATGAATAATATCCATCCAAAAAATAGAGGATTCCGGACGAGAAACAACTACAGATATAGTCGTTTTTTCATTACTTAAATTTGCTACTCTTTCTGTATTATTGTTTATATCATCGGTATGCAATTTTTGATAACCCAACTCATTTGACTTTTCTATTATTTTCTTACGTAATGTATCTGAAACTCCTGGATAGCCATTATGAACTTTCCAAACAGTTACACGAGATACATCTAGAATATCTGCAATAGTCTGCATTGTTATTTTTTTCATCATATAGCCCCTTATTTCATAAGTTATTTTAACATTTTTATTTAACATTTCTATTTAACATTTTTATTTATTATAAATTTTAACATATGTATTAACAAAAGAATCAACATTAACCGTCAATTAATGATAAAAGTCGTTAACTAGCCTAATTACTGTTAATCTCAAGTAACATATATATTCATTATACTACTTAATAAATTATAGCATATTGTAAAACATAGTACAATAACTTCATTATGTTAATTTGGTAGTTAAATGTAACCATCTTTTTTATCATTATGTAAACTAAATTACTGTTTTAGCCGGTATTTTTTAACAAATGTTAAATTATATTAATACAGTAAATAATTTTATTTAGTTAGTTATTCATTTTACCACTAAAAATGGCATATATCAAATACATAATATACATTTTAAACAACTAAAATATATAAAATGTTAAAAAAAGTTGCATTTTCATATTAAATATGTTAAAGTAAAGTTACACAAAAAAGCACAGAGAGGAGATTATAATTTATGGTAATGGTTAAGGGAACAAAAAAGAACAAACAGAAAATTAAAAATGTTAAAAGAAAATGGCGAAAAGATGATTTCGAATTAACATTACTAGCAGCACCAACTTTTATATGGTACATATTATTTAGTTTTATTCCAATGTTTGGTATAATTATAGCTTTTAAAAAATACGAAACGTTTCCTGGAAGAGGATTCATATATAATTTATTACATAGTGACTGGGTAGGGTTTGAAAACTTTCGATATCTATTTAAATCTAATACGCTATTTATTTTACTCAGAAATACAATTGGTTATAATCTAATATTTATCATATTGGGTATAATCGTTCCTGTTACTTTAGCTATTATGATAAGTCTTATATATAGTAAAAGAAAATCTAAAGCATATCAGACTATGATGTTTTTCCCACATTTCATGTCATGGGTTGTAGTTAGTTATTTTGTATTTGCTTTTCTAAGCATGGACAAAGGAGTTTTTAATAATATACTTACTTTCTTTGGTGGAGATTCAATTAAATGGTATATGGAATCAAAATACTGGCCCTACATATTAATCTTTATGCAGTTATGGAAAACCGTCGGTTATAACATGGTTATCTATTTGGCAAGTATTGCAGGAATAAGCGGTCAATTATATGAAGCAGCCGTTATTGATGGTGCAACTAAATGGCAGCAGGTGAAATACATAACATTACCATCATTAAAGACTATAATTGTTATGATGTTCATCCTTAATGTAGGTCGTATACTTAATTCGGATTTCGGATTATTTTTCCAGATAACAAGAGGTATACCTGGCTCATTATATAATGTAGCTTCTACCCTTGATACATATGTTTATATGGCACTACGATCTTCTTCTCCAATAGGAATGACAGCAGCGGCAACTTTCTTCCAATCAGTAACTGGCTGTATTACTATTTTATTAGCGAATTGGATTGTGCGTAAAGTAGATAATGAAAATGCTATTATATAGAACGGAGGGTAATCATAGATGAGAAAAAACAAAAAAAACAAACCAGATATTTTGAAATTCAATAAAATAAAAAAATCTTCCAATGTAATCTTTAATATTATTTTTATAATTGCTTCTATTATAAGTATTGCACCAATTATATATGTATTAATGATATCGTTAACATCAGAAAAAGCATTGGCAAGATACGGATATCATTTAATACCAAGAGAATTTTCATTAGATGCCTATATTTTCTTATATCAAGAAGCAGATGTAATATTGAAAGCATTACTTATCTCAATAATAGTTACATGTGTAGGAACTATTGTAGGTGTCATTCTTACATCAACTATGGGGTATGTATTATCAAGACCCAATTATAAATTAAAAGGTTTTTTAAGTTGGATAGTTTTCATTCCAATGATATTTAACGGTGGTATGATAGCAACTTATGTAGTATACACTAATTTTCTTGGATTAAAAGATACTATTTGGAGTTTAATATTACCTTTAGCTGTAAGTTCATTCAATGTTATAATCTGCAAGACATTCTTTAAAACGACAATACCTGAGTCCATTATAGAATCAGCTAGAATTGATGGTGCTTCTCAGCTAAATATATTTATTAAAATTGTATTACCTATATCAAAACCTGTATTAGCAACTATCAGTCTTTTCTTAAGTTTTGGATATTGGAATGACTGGTTTTTATCATCATTATACATAAACGATTCAAATTTGCTTTCACTACAGGCTTTACTAAACAATATACAAAAAAATATTGAATATTTAGCCAACAATCCTACTGCTGGAGTTTCTTTACAGCAATATAAAAACCAAATGCCAAAAGAAGGAGTAAGGATGGCTATTGCAATCATCATTGCATTACCGATCGCATGTATTTATCCATTCTTCCAAAAATATTTTATTTCCGGTTTAACTATTGGCGCTGTAAAAGGATAATTCTGATATATCATATTATATAGCTTTTATTCGCTGTAATAATATATATATATATAACAAATGTTACACAGACAATTAATGTCTATTAAAAGGAGGAGAAATGTTATGAAAAAAAGAAAGTTAGTGTTATGGGTAGTATTAATAGCAATGTTAATATCTATTGCTGGATGTGGAAAAAAAGCTGACACCAAAGATGATAATACAAAGGATGTAGCGTCAGAAACAGACGATAGTAAAGGAACTGAAAAAGATAACGGAAACGAACAAATACCAACTCTTATATGGAATACTGTTGGTAATGGTATGCCAACTAATTATGATAAGTGGCAAGCACATATTAATGAATATCTAGAAGAAAAAATAGGAGTTCATGTTGATGTTCATGTTATCCCATGGGGTGAATGGGATGATAAGAAGAGCCTTATAGTTAACTCTGGTGAATACTTTGATATATTATTTACTAATGAAGGTAGATATAATGCAGAAGTAAAATTAGGAACATTTATGGATATCACAGATTTACTTCAAACAGAAGCTCCTGATCTATACAACTATATTCCAGAAGATTATTGGAAAGCAGTTTCTATAGATGGAAAAATTTATTCCGTACCAACATATAAAGATAGTTCAGCAACACAATATCTAGTATGGGATACTGCAATGGTTGAAAAATACGATATAGATATTCAAAATCTCAAAAGTCTTGAACAATTGACAGAACCTTTCAGAAAAATTAGAGATGGAGAAAATGTTGCACCTTTCAAATTATACAAAAACGGACTAGATTATGTATATGTCAACTATGATTCAATGCAAGCTGGATTACCAGCATTAGGCGTTCGTTTTGATGATGAAAACATGAAGGTCGTTAACACTTTAGAACAAGAAGATGTACTTGAAAGATTAAATATATTACATCAGTGGTACGAAGAAGGTATTATCAATGCCGATGCCCCAGCTCTAGACGAGCAGTCCGGATATAGAGTTGCCTTTATTGCTCAAGGTTGGCCATCAGCTGCAAAAACAACATGGGGACCTAACACAGGTATAGATGCAGAAGCTGTACAATTATATGATACTATTGTTTCTAATACAACAGTTGGTGGTTCTCTCAATGGTATTTATTCAGGAACTAAATATCCTGAAAAATGTATCCAACTATTAGACTTAATCAATAAAGACTCTTATGTTAGAGATGCATTCTACTATGGACTTGAAGGTGATAACTTCGAATATACCAGCGATGGAAAAGTCCATAAAAATAATTCTGATTGGAATATGGCCGGATACACACAAGGTACTTTCTTTAATGTTACTCAAGAAGATATTGCTGAATTTAACCAATGGGATGAAGTAAAAGAGTTAAATGCTAATGCTATTCCTTCAACATTAATAGGATTCAGCTTAGATTCAACTAATATTGAAAATGAGTTAGCAGAATGTAGAGCCGTATATTTGAAATACAGAAGTGAATTAACAACTGGAGCAAAAGAACCATCTGAAATAATCAAAAACATCAATGATGAATTAGACGCTGCTGGATTCCAAAAAATCCTTGATGAAGCTCAAAAACAAGTTGATGCATTCAAGAAGTAAAAAACTTAGTTAACATTTAGTTAACTATAATAACACCATTATAATTTCTTGTATGGCAAGTGTTAGACTAAGTTTATAATCTTATATTCAATTATAATTATATACTTAAGATGTAAACTTTTGTTTTATGCTTGCCATATATATTAGTAATAATTTTAGCCCATATTATTCATAACAGAACTCATAACCAAAGAAAATATATGATGATAGATATGTCATGAATAATATGGGTTACCAAATGTTAATTTAAGTAAGGAGGACATACTAAATGACAAAAATTATTGGAAACAGTTTACCTAGTATACCTTGGCAAGATAGACCAGAAGGATATGAAATGCCAATATGGAGGTATGATAATAACCCTATAATCAAAAGAGATGCTATACCTAGTTCAAATAGCATTTTCAACAGCGCTGTAGTTCCATTCAAAGATGGTTATGCAGGTGTTTTTAGATGTGATAGCAAATCAATTAGTATGGATATATTTACAGGTTTTAGTAAGGATGGAATTAATTTTGATATATCTCATGACCCTATTGAATTCCAATGCGAAGAAGAAGAAATATCAAAATGCGAATTCCGTTATGACCCTAGGATATGTTATATTGAAGATAGATATTATGTTACATGGTGTAATGGTTATCATGGTCCTACTATAGGCATAGGTTACACTTTTGATTTCAAAGAATTCCACCAAATAGAAAATGCTTTTCTTCCTTTCAATAGAAATGGTGTACTATTCCCAAGAAAAATAAATGGAAAATATGCTATGTTAAGTAGACCCAGCGACAATGGTCATACTCCATTTGGAGATATCTTCTACAGTCAAAGCACTGACTTAACATATTGGGGACATCATAGACATGTTATGGAAACTGTAAAAGGTAATGAATCAGCATGGCAATCAACCAAAATCGGTCCTGGACCTATTCCTATTGAGACTGATGAAGGGTGGTTGTTGATATACCATGGAGTAATAACTACTTGCAATGGCTTCGTATATAGAATGGGTTGTGCTTTACTAGATATTGATGAACCATGGAAAGTAAAATACAGATCAAAGAATTACATAATGACTCCGCTAACTAATTATGAATGTATAGGTGATGTACCAAATGTTATATTCCCATGTGCTGCACTAACTGATTCCGATACAGGAAGAATAGCTCTGTATTATGGATGTGCAGATACAGTAACAGGTCTAGCTTTTACAACAGTTGATATACTTATCGACTATCTCAAAAAAAATTCATTCGATAGATAATAGGGAGAAAAATTATGAACTACAAATATAAAAATCCTAATTTGTCACCTATAGAACGTGCTGAAGACCTACTTTCATTAATGACATTAGAAGAGAAAGTAGGTCAACTAAATCAGAAACTATATGGATTCAGTATTTACGAGAAAAAAGATAATTCTTATTTTATAACTGATGAATTTAAAGATGAAGTTAAAAAATGGAGTGGTTTAGGTTTTTTATATGGCTTGTATCGCTCTGACCCATGGTCCAAAAAAAACTATAAAAGCGGTATTCCTAAAAATAAAGCTATGGATATCTATAATGAAATTCAGCGTTATGTTATTGAACATTCAAGATTAGGTATCCCAGTCCTAATTACCACCGAATGTCCCCATGGACATCAAAGTTTGGATAGTTACCTTCTACCTGTCAACTTGGCAATGGGTGCAACATTCAATACTAGGTTGATTGAAAAAGCTTTTGGAATCTGTGCCAAAGACGTATCCACCATGAATGTCGACTTTGCTCTAGTTTCAGTTCTTGATGTACTTAGAGACCCTAGATGGGGCAGAAGCGAAGAATGTTTCGGTGAGGACCCCTATCTGGTTAGTGAATTCGCAAGAGCAGTCATAAAGGGTTTACAAGAAAATGGTGTTTATGCAGTTGCAAAACATTTTTGTGGACAAGGCGAATGTACTGGTGGTGTTAATGCCAGTGCTGCCAGAATAGGAGAACGAGAGCTACGTGAAATACATCTTCCTCCAGCTGAAGCAGTTTGCAGTGAAGGTGTCAAAGGTATTATGGCAGCTTATAATGAGATTGATGGTATACCTTGTCATGCCAATAAATATTTGCTTAGGGATGTTCTTAAGTCCGAATATGGATTTGACGGCATTGTCATGGCTGACGGAGTAGCTATTGATAGATTGGATATAATGACTGGCAACAATGTCAAATCAGGAGGATTGGCTCTTAATTCAGGAATCGACGTAAGTCTATGGGACAATGGATTTACCAAGCTGACACATGCCTGTAATAACAACTTCGTATCTATGGAGACAATTGATTCGGCAGTGAAAAAAGTTCTTACCATTAAATTTGAGAGAGGTTTGTTTGATGATCCTTATATAAAATCCAAACCAAAGATTTACTCTTATAGTGATTACGATGAATCTCTTCAGATATCAAGAGAATCCGTAGTATTACTTGAGAATAAAAATGATTATCTGCCTGTTGACGTCAATCAAATATCATCAATTGCGGTAATTGGACCTAATGCAGATAATTTGTACAATCAATTAGGTGATTATACCCCCTATGTGAAAGAAAAAGATGGTATTACTGTATATGAAGGAATTAAAGATTATATTAAGTCAGAAACCCATAAACCAATAAAAGTAGAATACTGTGAAGGTATAAATAACACTGGTAAAATGGATAGTAACAAATTACAGCAAGCCATACAATTAAGCAGAAAATGTGATGTAACAATACTAGTATTAGGTGGAACATCCAGTAGATTTAACGAAGTCAAATTCGATAATAACGGTGCTGCTATAATTGATGAGACCAATGATGGTAGTAATTTCATGGACTGTGGTGAAGGAATTGACTGTGCCAGCTTAGCCCTTCCTGAGAATCAAAGTCATCTAGCGGAATATATTTATAAGAATGCCAAAAAAGTCGTCACTATAATGATACAAGGTAGACCTTATATCATTAATAATATTGTAGAAGAATCAGATTCAGTATTATCGGCTTTCTATCCTGGAATGAGAGGCGGACAAGCATTAGCAGAAATCATTTTCGGTAAGATTAGTCCTTCTGGAAGATTACCTGTTTCAATTCCAAGACACGCTGGACAAATACCCTCATATTACAACTACAAATTGTCTTATGATGCAATGAATTATTACGATATGAAAAAAGGTCCATTGTACACTTTTGGATATGGACTCACATATTCCAACCTAATATACAGTAACATAAAATTATCAAAAGATAAAATATCAAAGAAATCTTTAGATAAGGAAAATATTACTCTTGAATTTGAAATAAAAAATGACGGTAACTATGATACATATGCCGTACCACAACTTTACATCAGAGATGTACAAGCATCTGTAATAAGAAGGGTTAGAGAACTAAAATCATTCCAAAAAGTATGGATTCCAAAAAATAAGACTGTATCTGTAAGTCTTGAAATAACAAAAGAATCTCTTTGCTTATGGGATTATAGAATGCAAAAAGATATTGAAGAGGGAGAATTTTTATTATATCTATCAGATAACGGAACAGATTACTTGAGCGGTATCTTAAGAATCATCGGGGACGGTTCTTTTTGATTCAAAATCAAAAAGGTCCGTCCCTATTGATTACTATTGATTATTTAACAAAATAAACCTCATCATCATTTATCATCTTAGCATACATATTATTTATATTGCCATAGTAATAATAATTCTTCTGCATCTTATCGTTACTTGTCTCCGCAAGACTGAGGTTATTGTCATGAACACGAAGTGGGGCTGCTTTTTCAATTAATGACATATATGCACAAACATCATTTGTAAGTGTCATTAACTCTTGAGTAATTTCATTAATTCTGTCTCCATTAGTTTCGTTAAATAATTCATTAAGCATTTCTGAAACATTATATTCCTTATTAGATGTTGGTGCTGTCACAATTCTATCTTCTCCTGCTTCTAAAGGTTTCCACCCAGTTCTTACACTAGTTATATAATAATCATTATATGATTCCCAAGGATGGGCATAAGTTGCTGCACCTGCTAAGAACATACAAGATATCATTTTATCATCACCTTTAGTATGATCATTCCATACACCGAATTCCATTGGTTTGAAATCAATATCGAATCCAAATTCTGTCAACATAGTAGCCATAGCCTCACCAGTCAACATGAAAGATGGCCATGAATTTATTGTTGCAAGAGTTATTTTAACAACTTCACCTTTTTCATTAGCCCATTTACCATTGACTTTTTCCCAGCCTATAGATGTTAGATATTCTTCAGCTTTTTGAGGATTATAGCTATAGTCTGTCAATGTATCAGTAAAACCTTCTTTAGTGTAACTGTCATGTAATGATGGTAATAATCCTGTATTTTTAGTATCTCCCAAGAAGCTACCTGGTTCTGCTATGCTAACTAATGTCTTATGATCTACAGCAGTACATATTGCTTTTCTTACTTCTGGAATATCAAGAGGATATTTATTAACATTGAATGAATATCCTATTTGTGCGAGTTCTGGTACAAATACTTTCCTCATGGAATCTGCGAATTTCTTATCAATCTGAGCTGACATATCTGGACTAAGTCCACCATTCTCCATTGTATACTGTTCTTCCAGTAATGCTGTTGCAAATGCTGTCATTTCTCCAGGTCTTAGTCCTCTTACTTTTTTGACCAATAAATCTTTTCTGAAATGTTCATTAGCCTTGAATAATATTTCTGAGGTTGTCCCACCATCAATTACATATGGACCTGAACAGATAACATCTTCTGGATCAGGTTTAAATTCAAGAACACTATTATTTATTTCACCAAGTTTCTTATTAGCTTCTTCAGTATATGCATATGTATTGGTTTTTTCATTTAGTACTCTTCCCGTTTCAGCTATTTCTTTATACTGGTCGGCCCATTCTTTATAGACTTTTGCAGGTGTCATTATCGGTTGAACAAATGTGATGTTAAGTACTAATGGACTTTCTGAAACATATTCGATCTTAACAGTTAGATCATCAACTTTTTCAATCTTCTCTGCATATTTCCATACTGTACTTCTGCCGACATACATATAGAAATTAGTCAATATATCATCTGCAGTTAAAGGACTACCATCACTCCATTTGAGATTATCTTTTAATTTCATTGTCAATACTTTGTCTTCAAAAGAATAATTTTCAAGTAGGGATGTTGTAAATTTCTGCTCTTCATATGGGCTGAAAAAACATAAGTAATCAAACATCAAAGGCTGAATTGACCAATTAAGACCTGCCACATCAAATGGATTTCCATTAAATGCTGGTGGTGGATCCGCATTAATTAATGTAGTAAGAACTTTCTCATCATCTTTCAATGGCTCACCATCCAGCTTGAAAGTTCCTCCATGAGTTTGTGGTAGTACCTCAGCTTGTTGCGAAGAATTATCTAACGTATCTACCCCAGATCTATCCGTCTCCTCAGATTTATTTGAGCATCCTGAAAACATACCCAAAACCATAACTAGAATTAAAAATAATGATACGAATTTGAATTTTGATTTCATCATTATACCTCCAATTAATTTTTTATTTTACCTACTTACATTAATCTATTTCTACAGATAATATTTTTACTAATACTTGTCTACTTATTAATAGGTTAGACAAATTTTTAATTATAGCAGATATTCATATACTATATTAGTAAATATATTGTCTGTTAAAAATACTTGTTTGAACATTAACTTGAAGATTTAATATATCATTATACGTCTTTAGAGTTATTCATATATATAATAATTATCCATTACCTTTTTAAATTCAGATACCCTTTCACCTTGTTTATATAGAAATTGCTTCATATCAAAATTTATGTCCCTCACCTCGTTTGTTCCAAGTAATAAGTCAATAAAATGATGTCCCCCTTCTTTAAAAGGTTTTAACCATTGGAATCCACTACAGTTTCTTCTAATTTCATCAAGCATATATAAACCTGTTTTAAATGGTTCGAAGCTTTTTCTATCTGTTATATGAATTTGTATTCCATAACAATCTACATCCTTATATTTAGAGAAAGTGGGTCTAAAATAAGTCTGTCTGAATTTTACTCCATTCAGATTTTTTTTCTCCATGATTTCAATTATTTTCTTTGTATCAAGCCAAGGTGCGCCTATTATTTCAAATGGCTTAGTCGTACCCCTTCCTTCTGAAAGATTAGTCCCTTCAAAAACACAAGTACCAATATATATAAGAGCACTTTCAATAGTAGGTATATTAGGCGACGGCATAATCCATAACAAATCTGTTTCGTCATAATATGAATCTCTCTTCCAACCTGAACAAGGTACTACTATTAGATTACAACCTATATCTTTTTCAACATTTATTAACTTGGCGAATTCACCTATTGTTAAACCATACCTTGTTGGTATGGAATATTTTCCTACAAATGATTGAAATCTCTCATCCAACAATGTTCCTTCTGTTTTCTTCCCTCCAAGAGGATTAATTCTGTCTAGTACAATAAAAGGTATACCTTTCTTTTTACAGCCTTCCATGGCATAAGTCATCGTATAAAGGTACGTATAAAATCTTGCTCCAACATCTTGTATATCAAAAATCATGATATCTATATCTTCTAACATATCCGGTGTAAGGTTTTTGTTTTTACCATATAGTGATTTTACAGGTTTATTGGTTTCTTCATCTATGTATGACTCTACTTTAGCACCTGCCTGAATATTTCCTCTAACACCATGTTCAGGCGAATAAAGGCAGCAAAGATTATAATTTCTATTGATAATATCTATCGTTGGCTCTAAATTTTTATTTACACCAGTAGGATTTGTAATTAGCCCTATTCTTTTATTTTTTAATATATCATCTATTTCAGATATATTATCTATACCATTTCTTACAATAATACTCATTTTATAGCTCCTTTGTTGTTATAAAATTCAGTGACTATATTATTATGTAATAATTTTCTAAAACGTATGATTCCTTCATTTTCTCTTCCGTAATGAACACGATTTGTAAGTAGAACTACATACAATCCAGTTACATAATCAACAAATATGGATGTTCCCGTATAACCGGTATGTCCAAAGGAACCTATCGGAAACAAATCCCCTGCTGGATTTTCTCTAGTATCTTTTATGCTAAATCCCAATCCTCTACTTTCTGACATATTATAAGTATAATTATGGATTCCTGCATTAAACATGGGTATTGATATGAATTGTTTTCCATTTATTTTACCCCTATTAGAAAGCATTTGTGCAAATACAGCTGAATCATGTATATCAGAAAATAATCCTGCATTAGCTGATACACCCTCTAGATATCTTGCGTTCTCATCATGAACTATGCCTTTTAGATATACTTCCAGATCAGTATCAAATTCTGTAGCTGCAATGTTATCACTTTTTGGACAAAACTTAGTATTACTCATTCCTAAGGGTTCAAATACATACTTTGAACTTAATTCATCAAGTTTCATATTACCTATAGTTTCAAGTATCTTGCCAAGAATTATATATCCCATGCAACTGTAGACTACTTCACTTCCAATATCATTGCATAGAGGAGAATTGAGAATAGCATCAATCGCTTCATCTTTACTTTTACATTTATCTTTCAATAGGAAATGTGCTGTCAAACCGCTTGTATGGGTTAATAAGTTTAATATTGTGATATCTTCTTTATCATTGGGTACAGTTAGAAAATTGGATAATCTATCATGTAAATGTAGAAGCCCTTTTTCTATAAATCTATATGCCACCATAGTTGTTGCCATAACCTTGGTTAATGATGCCATATCATAGAGGGTGTTCATATCTGCATATATTTTCTTTGGATATATACTAGAATAGCCAAAAACTTTCTTTATGAAAATCTTATCTTTCTGCCCTATTGCAATTGCAGCTGAAGGGAAATACCTATTGTTTATGGCTTCTTTTATTAGTTTAATCGCTTCATCAAAATCCAAGGATATCCCTCCTAAAATGCGTTGACAAAAACTCTCTTGGACATTTCTTCAACGTTGAATGCCTGTGCATACTCTTTTCGTACTTCACAACCTCTTAATGCCATTAGATGTGAATAGTATTCTTTGTATTTAAATGAAGTACTATTAACAGTAAACCAATGTTGTGAAATAGCTTTCTCCCATAGCTTGAAGCCTTCCTCTGTTACTTCTACATATGTATAAGGTTTGAAACCATAAGGATCTTCCCAGTTTTCTGCATAATATGGACCTTGTGCATAATGTGGTGGATACTCCCTCTCAAATCCAGGTAGCCCAGCATAAAATTGAGCATCTTTTACAATTTGATGTGTAGCAGCGTGATCTTTATGAATGCTGTTTTTCCAATGGGTTATTATTACATTGGGTTTATATTTTCTTATGACATCGCATAACTTGAACTTAACTTCATCATTAACAGGAAGTTCTCCATCACTGTATTTGAATACTATTGCTTCTCCATTTAACATTTCTGCAAATTTATTGGCTTCTTCTATTTTCTGTTTTCTGTAATCCGCTACAGACATATTGGGTGGATTCCCTTTTTCTCCACCAGTTAAGGCAACTGTAATGATTTTATGTCCTTCTAAAGACATCGATGCAAGAACTCCACCTGCTGTCAACTCCATGTCACCTATATGTCCACCTATTGCCATTATTGTTTTTTTATCATCCATTTTGGTTTATCTCCTTCCTCATATCAGCCCATGTCTTTATGATTTTGAAACCTGCTGATTCATAAATATTCCTTGCAGGATTTTTTTCACCTGTGAAGAGTGTCATAAATGATGCTCCTTGGTCTTTTAGGCTTTTGCACAAATACGAAAATAAAACTTTTCCTGCACCAAGTTTTCTATAATCCGAATGTATTCCTATACCAGCAAAATATCCTCTACCACTTGGCTGTACATATAATGGTCCTGTAAATCCGCATACTTTTCCTTTGTGTTCAACGATTAATACAGGCTTACCGCCATTTTGTTCATTAACATTTTTCATTATAGTCTCTCGCCAAAGTTCATTATTGAAATCATCAAAAAGTTCATTCAACCCATGATGTTTGTCTCTGTCATAATAAGTTATAGTTATGTCTTTTTGCTTTAATTCTAGTATTTTCCTATGAATCTTATCTGAGAATTCAAAGTTTTCAAGTTCTCTATAATATGAATTCTCATAAGCAACATCTCTATATCCATTATTCTTAAAGAAAATATATCCTCCTAGAGAGACATCGACACCTGGTGCATTAGGATGGTCGTGTCCATTCGTTCTTGGAACAAACCATTCAAGATTGATAGGATTGAAGAACAATATATCAAATCGCGTTATTCTCCCTTTTCCAATCTTGAGAAGTTTGTCTTCCACTGCTTCCAGAAGCTTATTTCCTATTCCTTGAAATCTATATTCTTTTCTGATAAGAACAAAAGTTATATATCCTTGGATGGATTCTTCTTTATAACTTCCATTAGAGAAACCTATTATTTCATTTTGTTCTTTAGCGACAAAGTTCACTTTACGAACATCTTCTGATTCTCTAATGAATTGGTTATTAAAATCTTTGAATTCTAGATCTTTATGTACAAATTCTCCATTTCTGGCATATTCATTCCACATATTGTTAACTTTCAGAATGTCTTCACTTGACAATTCAACTATATCCAAGTTCATTTCTCCTTTCCATAAATATGTAGTAACCTCCCATTGCTGGTGAACATTCATTTTCTATCAGCACTAGTTCGGGTATCTGTTTTTTAATTAAATCAATAACAGTTCTTCTCACAAAATCTATTTTCATAATACTTCCACTAAAGGTTATATTTCCTCTATCAAGAGCCATAGATGTATTCAAAGTCTTTATCAATTCATATAATTTTTCCCCTGCATCAATAAAAATCTTAATAGCATTTTTATCATTTCTTTCAGCCTCTTTTAATATTACCGGTACTAGAGAAGCTATTTCACCTTTACTTGATTTGTAAACATAATCAATAAGATATTTGATTTCTTGTATATCCAAATGTTCTAAAATCTTTTTGCTTAGATTACTTAATCCTTGTTTTTGGTCTCTCTCATTAACTATTCCTCTGATGGCTTCCATCGCAATATAATATCCGCTGCCTCTATCATCTATTAAATGTCCCCATCCTCCACAACGTTCTATTATATGCTCTTTCTTACCATAAGCAATCGAACCAGTACCTGATATGAGTAATATTCCGTTTTTGCCTTTCAGGCGTCCATACATAGCTAATTTTGCATCATTAGTAATTATAATTTTTGTTTTATAATACTGCTTTAGATAATCTTTTATATAGTTTAATGCATCACCCGTTTCCGCTCCTGCTGCACCTACGACTATGCCTTCACATTGTGAATTCTCTAATGTCTGTATACATTCATCTATTGCTGTTTTTATATTGATTAGTGCTTTATCTTTATTAACTATCACACTACCATAAGAACTATTTGCTTCTTGCAAGAATTCTCCTTCTAAAGTATAAGCTTCTGAATGGGTTTTCGTACCTCCTGCATCAACACTTATTATGTAATTCATTGTGGTATCACCTTAATCATCTATTATTTTTTTTAATATCTTAACTGCTATTAATGAACTAACAGTTACTACTGCATTTACTATTATAGTAATTGTATATGCTACATTTGTTACTGTATCTTTTCTCGCTATTATATAAGCTGCAACAGTAATCAATAGAAGTGTACAAGACATAATTCCTATTGCTTTAATAAAGAAGGTTACATCTTTTATACTTAACTGCTTATTGCTCCTTTTTGTATTTGCCTTTTTTCGTTTATTTCCTGTACGTAATGGCATGCTACCAAACCTCCATCGTATTCCATTAGTTTAGGTTCTATCTCTACACATTTTTCTGTGTAATAAGGACATCTTGGATGAAATTTACATCCAGTTGGAAGATTCAACAAATCAGGCATATCTAATGAGCGAAGAGGAAGTTTGTTAACATATTCACTTCTAGTTGATGGATCTGCCTCTGGAACTGCTGCTATTAACGCATGGAAATAAGGATGTTTTGGAGATTTTATCGCTTCATGTATCTTATTAGTCTCTATTAATCTCCCAAGATACATAACCATAATTCTTCCATGAGAAGCGATATATCTTGCAGTTCCTAAATCATGAGTTATATAAACAAAAGATATTTTATATTTTTTATTCATTCTCGACATGAGGTCAAGAAGTGATATTCTTAACGATACATCTACCATAGATACTGGTTCATCTGCTACAATCAGTTTTGGTTTTACTGATAACGCTCTTGCAAGTAATATTCTCTGACGTTGTCCACCACTTAACTGGTGAGGATATTTTTCTAAAAACTGGCTTGCAGGATTAAGACCGACTTCATCAAAAAATTCAGTTAATATCTCTATTGCCTGATTGTGATTTCTAGCTATTTTATGCTGAAATAATGGTAATGAAAGTGATTGATATATAGTTTTATTTGGATTTAGTGCGGCATATGAATCTTGATGAACCATCTGAACACTAAGTCTATAGTCTTTGAATTGTTTTCCTTTCAATTTAAATATATCCTTCTCATTATATAGGATCCTACCTTTAGTAGGTTTGTGAATACCTGCTATCATTTTTCCAAGAGTTGTTTTTCCGCATCCGCTTTCACCGACAACAGCTATTATCTCTCCTTCATCTATACTCATATCTAAATCGACCACAGCACCAATCTTATTTTTCTTTTTTTTGCCTGTATTAAATTCAATGCTTGCATTCTGTATTTCTATCAACGACATATTTTATTCACCTTCTCCCACATATAGCATCTAGTCAACTGATCAGGACCTGAGGTATATAATTTATCTGTTTTTTTACTATCACCATCGCAAATCCCATCTTTATACAAATAACATCTAGGAGCAAATCTACAACTATCAGGTAATTCCAAGAGATTAGGTGGATATCCAGGAATTGCTTTCCTCTTAGAAACATCATCATGTAAAGAAGGAATAGCATGCATTAATCCGTATGTGTATGGATGAGTAGGCTTCTTAAAAATATCTTCAACCATTCCATATTCAACAAGCTCTCCTGCATACATAACTCCTAATCTATCTACTATTGAGCCTATTACAGATACATCATGAGTTAGAAATATCATCGTAATACCCATTTCTTCATGTACTTTCCTTAGTATATCCATTATGTACCATTGTGTTATTACATCAAGAGCTGTAGTAGGCTCGTCCAGTATTAAAATATCAGGACTCAATAGCAAACTTAAGGCAATAATTGTTCTTTGTTTCATTCCTCCACTTAACTGGTGAGGATAACTATCGAGTACTCTTTCTTCTAATCTTACATTCTTAAGTAATTCTTTTGTCTTATCCAATATTTCATGTTTAGTTAATTTATTATTGTGAGCCCAAGCTGTTTCAAGAAAATGTTCCTTTATCTTCAGCGTTGGATTTAATACATTTTGAGCCGCTTGGAATACTGTAGTAATATTGCTCCATCTATATTTGGCATATTCTTCTTCTGTTAATTTCAATAGATCTATTTCTTTATCCTCTTTATCACAGTAGATAATCTGTCCCTCTGATATTTCTCCCGGACTTTTGATTGTTTTTAAGATACCAGATGCTAATGTGGATTTTCCACTACCGCTTTCTCCGATGATTCCTACAATATCACCCTTATATATATCCAAAGAAACATTATCACAAGCTCGTAAAGTACCATTATTTACTTTATAATCAATTGATAGATTCCTTATTTTTAGAATTGGTTCCATCTTTCACCCTCCTAAGTTCTAAGTCTTGGATTAAGTGCTTCATCTAAACCTGTTGCAAATAAATAGCTACCTAATTGGAATAATATTAGATTAACTACAGGAGCTAAGAAGTATACAATTGAACTAGAACCTATAAGTGCACCTGTTGACGACATTGACAACTGTATCATCATACCCCAATGATTTCCCTTAAAAGGTACTAGACCTAGATACATCAGTCCGACACTTGCTAATATTGCCCCTTTCATGATTGCAATGAAGTTAACTGCAATATATGAAATTATATTAGGTATGATGTCATTAGTTATAATTCTGAATTTACTAATTCCCAATATTCTACTGGCTTCTATAAATTCCTTATGTTTAATACCTAGCACCTGAGCTCTTATAGCTTTTGCTAGTCCAGCCCATGACCACAAACTTAGAACTAATCCAAAAGTAAGTTGATTATCAACCTTAAGTACCATTGATAAAATCATTGTTACTGGAAAGCTAGGTATAGTAAGAACTACATTAGATACAAGCATTAATATTGCATCAACTTTGCCCCCAAATAAACCCGAAACTATTCCAACTATACAAGCAAATGCTATTGCAAAAAATGCAGCATAAAAAGCTACTAATAATACATCACGTGAACCCAATACAAGTTGCACCAGTATATCTTTTCCTGCATAGTCAAGACCTAATGGATGTTTCCATGAAGCAGGTTGTAATCTATGTGCATAATCTGATTTGGGATCTTGTAATATCATTGGTCCAAATATAGCCATGAGCAAGAAAAATATTAAGATTATCAATCCGATTCTGGACATCTTATTTTTCCAAATAGCTCTAAAAAATCCTTTTATACCATCCCCACGATTAAGTTTATATTTAACTGAATTCATTTCTTTTGCCATAGATCAACCCTCCCTTAATCTTGGATTCAATATTTTATATAGTAATTCTGCTATGAAACTTGATAAAACAACCATTATGATAATCATTAGAAACATACCCTGCATTAATGGGAAGTCACGTCTTGCTATAGCTATATTGAGATAATAACCTACCCCAGGATATAAAAAGAGATTTTCAATTAACGGTGAACCTCCAAACATTAATCCAAAGTTAACAGCTAGAATTGTTATCATAGGTAACATTGCGTTTTTACCTAGATACTTAATCAATATTCTTCTTCTTGGTAATCCTCTTACTTGTGCATACGTGATATAGTCTTCGCCTAATACACTAAGTGAATTGGCTTTCATAGATATAATCCATCCTGCTACTGTTGTAGTGAAATAGGCTAATACAGGAAGTATTGCATGTTTTAACATATCACCTATAAAAGCACCATTAAATCCTGGGGTTACATTAGAGCTATAAGGTCCTCTTGATGGTAGCCACCCTAATGTGACTGCAAAAACAATTACCAATAAATATCCGACTACGTAATTAGGTATTGCTCCAAATATGGATTGATAAATGATTAAAGCGGTATTCAAACCTTTTTTCCGTTTCCAAGCAATGTATATACCTAACAGGACACCAATGATAAATGAAAGTAATAAGGATATACTTACTACTAGTAATGTCCAAGGAAGTGCTCCCATAACAATATCTATTACATCTTTTTTATAAGACATGGAGGTTCCTAGATTTCCTGTAACTATTCCTTTTACATATTTGCTGAATCTATTAACCAATGGTTCGTCTGGATCATAATTGAGAATACTTTTTGCTCTTTGATAAGCTAACTCATATTCAAGATGTTCGTTTTTCACAATATCCTGAGCCATCATATCAACAGGATCACCAGGCATATTCTGAATAACAAGGAACATAACAATAAGAGAAATAAATACTGTTATAAGTGATATTAATATTTTTTTCAATTCATCTGCCCCTTTCTCATTATCTTTTGTTCTTAATTAAATTAAATCTTTCTATTGAATTACTAATATGGCTATCACATTCTTCTAACATTTTTTTTGCTGCTTTTACGTCAAGTCCTGTTTTTTTTATGAATATTGCTAGTTTCACATTATAATTAGTCAAATCCAATAAATCTGTTGCCTCATCATAATTAACTTCAGTTGCTTCTGATACTATTTTTTTGGCTCTTTCAATTAATTTAATATTAGAGGGTTTTAAATCAACCATTAAATTACCATAGACTTTACCTAGTTTTATCATCGCCCCTGTGGACAGCATGTTAAGCACTAACTTTTGAGCTGTACCAGCTTTCATTCTCGTTGAACCTGTCACTACTTCAGGACCTACAACGGGAGCTATCGGTATTTTAGTTAATTTAGTAATCTCTGAATCAGGATTGCATGTTACACCTATCGTTGTTGCACCTAATTTATTAGCATAATTAATTCCTCCAATTACATAAGGTGTTCTTCCACTTGCTGTTATTCCTACTAAGACATCATCTTTATTGAAATTTCGTTTCTTTAAATCTATCTCGCAAAGGTCTAATGAATCTTCAGCACCTTCTTGAGCTTTGAATATCGCGTTATACCCTCCAGCTATAATCCCCATAACCATTTCATCGCTAACACCGTATGTCGGAACACATTCAACTGCATCAAGAATTCCCAATCTTCCCGAAGTTCCTGCACCACAATATATCAAACGCCCATTTTTCTTGAATTTATCAGTTATCAAGTCAATCGCTTTCGCAATCGCACTTAACTCTTTTTCTACTGCATACGCAACAATTTTATCTTCTGCATTAATAATTTTTACCATTTCGTACGTAGAAACTTTGTCAATATTGTAAGTATTAGTGTTTATCATTTCTGTTACCATTTTATCTAATTTTACATCCATTTCTGTCTCCCCCTTTCTTAATTATTTGTTATATTGTTATAAAATTCAATAAATAAAGGAACTTTTTTATGCTTCTTTGCAACTTAAAAATCGAATATGGGGTTTTGTTTTGTTTATTTTTACTAATGTCATTATACACTATTATGAATTTAATTTCAATAGTTTTTTATACTTTATGAAATCAAATTTCATAAACAATTAAAAATTGATAAGAATATAAGTTTAGTGGGAAAATATGTAACGTTGTTCATAATTAGGTGATTGAAGCAATTGTTGCTCTATGGTAAAATCAAAATACTATCAATAATAATTTCTTAGAAACGACAAAGATAGAATTATCTTAAATAAATCAAGGTTATTTTTTGTAGGTTATTTTTTGTACATAATAGCATAACATCAACACATTCTTACACTAACTGTAAGTATTATTCTTCTGTGTCATTTGCTATAATTAGCGCAAAGAATATCAGGAGGCAATAAAATGAATTCAAATAGAGTTTTACAAGTTGAAAGTATTACAAAAGTCTACGGGAAGGATGATAATAAGACAGAAGCACTTAGAGGAATCAGCTTTGATGTACTTGAAGGTGAATTCCTTGGAATTATGGGTGCTAGCGGTTCGGGAAAAACTACGCTACTTAATTGTATAGCCACAATGATAAAACCAACTTCAGGAAAGATAATGCTTAAACATAGAAACATCTCGTCTTTCAAAGGAGGACAGTTGGCTGATTACCGTGGTAAAGAAATAGGTTATTTATTTCAGGAATTTGAACTTCTGGACAACTTGACAGCAAAAGAGAATATTATTCTTCCATTGTCACTTCATGGCATAACAGGCAAGCAAGCTGAAAGTAAACTATATGAGTTAGCCAACCGTTTGGATATTGTGGGTGTTCTGGACAAATTCCCATCGCAGATGTCTGGAGGGCAGAAACAGCGTGTGGCAGCAGCCAGGTCTCTCATTTCAAACCCGAGTATCGTTTTGGCAGATGAGCCCACAGGCGCACTTGACAGTAAAAATTCCAAGATTCTCATGGATAAGCTTTCCAAAATTAATAAGGAACATCAGAAAACAATTGTAATGGTCACTCATGATGCGAATGTCGCAAGCTATTGTTCGCGTATTCTTTTCATCCAAGATGGTTGCCTATTCCATGAGCTCAGAAAGAACATTGAAACAGAAAACACTGACAACTTTTACGAGCGCATTATAACTGTTATAGCTCAGATGGGAGGAGGGAGTGCAAATGTTCTTTAAATACGTTCAGCGTAATGCCTCAAAAAACAGGAAGAACAATGGACTGTTTTTCGGTTCCCTTGTAATAGCAATTGTCGCATTTTATACACTGTTATCTTTGGGTGACCAAGATGTTATGCTTTTTTTGAAAACAATGGAAAGCGACGCTGTCAGCAGACTAATGTTGATGATTCCAGTCATCTACATTATTTCACTTTTCTTTGTTTTCTTTTTGGTTTATTTTGCATACCGTTATCAGTTAGATAATCGTAAGAAGGAATTCGGATTATATATGATGATGGGTATGAAACGAAACAAGCTTTTTGCCATGCTTATGAGTGAAACGCTTTGGAACAGCATTATATCTGTTTTGATTGGCTTGCCGATTGCTTTACTCCTTACGGAGGGAATCAGCCTTGCAACGGCTAAAGTGGTGGGACTGGGAATAATCGGGCACAGAATCTCGTTTTCAATCTCTGCGGTACTTGGAACAGTTATTGGCTTTGTCATTGTTCAACTGATAGCTATGTTTTTTCTGTGTGTTGAATTCAGTCGCAAAGAGCCAATGCAGTTACTTCAAATGGATTCAGCAGACAAGCAAGTATCCATTCCACAAAAGACAGGCTGGTTATGTTTCGTACTTGGGTTGATATTTTTAATTCTGGCTTATGTGGTAGGAGTTATAATGCTGAGAGGGCTTGATTTAGGCATTGTGGCTTTGATTCTTGTTCTCGGTGGAACAGGAACTTTTCTGTTCTATCATGGTATTGGTGTATTCATTGGACGTAGAATCCATCAAAAAAGCTCTTCACAATCCGGTTTATTCACTTTTACTGGCAGACAGATACAAGAAAACGTTCTACATCAGTACAAAGCGTTGGCAATTTCTTCGTTACTTTTATTGATGGCATTAGCTTGTGTGTCATTCGGAATAGGTATTGCTTCTGGTCGAGGATCTGCAGATGTCAGAACGACGGATTTTTCCATTGAGGGTACTGAACAAGAGGTTAGTGAAGCTCTAAATGCCGAAGCAAACAGAAAATTGATTTCAACATATTATCCAATGTTTCTTAGTCATATGGACATAAATACTCATGAGTGTTCCATGGCAGGGTTGAATACAGCACTCATCAGCCAACCCAAAACAGAGCTTAGAAACAATATAATAGAAAATATTTCTAACAGAATAGATTATATAATATCAGCAACAAGTTATAACAATCTTCTTGAGTCAATTGGAAAGGAGCCAATCAGACTTGAAAAGAATCAAGTAGCATTATATACTTCCATGAAAGATAGCCGCGATTTTATAGATATTTTAAATGGTGCGTTGAAGTCCGGTGCTTATATAGAGATTGACAATCAACGTTACGAACTGTTGAACGACATTTATTATGATAATGTCGTTGCTGACCGCAAAATTACGCTATACAGTGCATTAATCGTTTCGGATGAAAACTACCAGAATTGGGTTACTGACAACAATGAACCATTTTGCTGGAACTTATTGTTAAGTCCGGATTTAGTAAAAAAACAAGGCTTGATGCAGTCACTTCTATTGATGGAAAAGAATCTTGCAGGAACGGGATTGGAATATGAAAGTTATATAGAAGGAGTGGGCAGAAATCTTTTCTATACAGTGGCTGCAAGCTACCTTACAATATATCTTGGTATTTTATTCATGATAATTGCAAACACTGTCATTGGATTGAAATACCTTATTCAGCAACGTACAAATAAGCATCGTTATCTCACATTGCTGATGTTTGGAGTTAACAAAAAGGAGCTTTGTGACTCAGCAAGAAAACAAATTCGATTATACTTCTTTTTAGTACTTGGTATGGCAGTTTGCAGTTCTGTCTTTGCGGTATGGTCCATGTTTACAAGTTTCATGAAGCTACCGGCAGGAGTATCGGCAAGTGGAGTGATTTTACTCTCAGGTATCGGTTTTATCCTGTTCGTTGTGATTGAATTTATTTATATTACCATAGTGGAACACGCTAGCAAGCGTGAAATACTGGAATTGAAGGTAACAGATAGGAGGTAATGCTATTTGAGCAAAATCATAGTAATTGAAGATGACATTTATTTGCGAGAAGAACTTGTTAATACCTTCTTGAAAAAGGGGTATTCGGTATCGAGTATTGATTCTTTCGCTACACCTGAGCAGGAAATTCTAGATAGCAAACCCGATTTGGCAATGATAGACATTAATCTTCCTGGCAAATCTGGATTTGAGTTGTGCAAGTGGTTAAAAGCTAGAGCGACTTTCCCAATACTCATTTTAACTGCACGGGATACCCTACCAGATGAATTATACGCATTAAAACTTGGAGCAGATGATTTTCTTACAAAACCGTGCCATCCTGATCGATTGATTGCCCGTGTAGAAAGACTGCTTCAGACATATGGGAAAATTCAAAGCTTAATACAGGTTGAAGGACTTACATTAGATACGGATACCTATAAGGTGATTTGCGGAAACACTCATGTAGTTTTGTCTGAAACAGAAGGCAAAATCTTGCAAGTATTGCTTGAGCAGTATCCATCAATTGTTAATAAGCAGGAATTGTTTTTTGCACTTTGGGGCGGTAAACAATATGTTGACGAAAATATCCTCCAGGTTAATATTACCCGCTTAAGAAAAAATTTAGACATTATAGGCCTTAGAAATATTATACGAAATGTACGAGGTCAGGGATATCGCTTGGAGGTGAGTAAGACATGAAGCAACATAGAGTGAATTTGAAATCAGGAACATTATGGCTCTTATTGTTGCTTATATCAAACCTTTTTTTTGCATTTGTAATGTGGTTGATAGCTCCTGAGGCTTTTGGAAGCATCATTGTAATGATTGTTCTTTTTACCATTATTATTATTATTGTAGGATATTGGATAAACCATAAAAAACAGAAAAAGCAGATGGAAGCATTGCAATCTTTTTTTACCAGTCCTGATGAAGAATCAAAACAAATTTTATTGGCAACGTTTGATAATTTCTGGCACCCTATCATTCAATGTGCATCAACACAGATGAGAGAGCAAGTTGAGATTATAAAAGATAAGCAATTAGAATTACAGAACTATCAGGAATTTATCGAAGCGTGGACTCACGAAATCAAAACTCCATTGTCTCTTGCTACATTGGTTCTGGACAATCACAAAGATGATATGTCTCCTTATGTTTACAAAAGGATGGAGCATGTGCGATATGTTATTAACAGCGATATTGAAAAGATATTATATTATGCACGTCTCCATGCTGATCACGTTGACTATAGATTCAAAAAGATAATTTTAACTGATTGTGTGAATGAGTGTCTTGAAGATTTCCGTGGAATAATTGATGAAAAAGACGTTAATCTACAATTAAACCTTATACCATTGCAAATTGTAAACGATAAAAAAGTCCTTATATTTATGATTTCACAGATTCTTAGTAATGCATTTAAATACACTCCATCTGAAAAAGCAGTTATCAATATCACCAGTTGGAGAGATACTCAAGATAATTCAAGAATACATCTTGCTATACGAGATAACGGTAGAGGTGTTCCTCCTGAAGATATGCCCTTTCTGTTAGACAAGGGTTTTACAGGAAATCATCCTGACCGACAGAATGCAACGGGGATGGGTCTATATTTTGTTAAGAAATATGGTGACGCATTATCCATTGAGGTAAATATCAGGTCAGTATCCACGGACTGTAAAGGATTTGAAATCGAATTAATTTTTCCTGAGGTTGTGTAAATTAACTTTGATATTATTTACTTGTGGATTAACTGCTCTTCTAAATAAAGAGAGTATTTAAAAAAGTTAAATACTCCTCTTATAGAAGACATTTTTATTATTTGTGAATGTCTATCATAAGGGGAGCATATCATTGAGTACAACATCGCTTATACTTATTATTTATAGTTTTAATTGAGATATCACTTCTCTTGTTTTCTGTAGATATTCCTCATTTTTATCAAAATTATTTTTTACTACACCAACGAATAATAAATCAACAATAAATAATTGAGCGTATCTAGATTGTACAGCTCCTATACGTATTTCATTTTCGGTATTAGGCAAAAGCAAACACATATCAGCAATAGAAGCTAAAGGTGATTTACCGCATTTAGTTACAGCTATACATTTTGCACCTTTTTTCTTAGCTGTTTCTACTGCAATATTTACTTCTCGTGTTCTTCCCCCATATGAAAATGCAATTACTGCATCCTTATCGGTTATATGAACTGCACTGGCTACTCCTAAATTATAATCTGTATAATATATACATTTTTTATTTATCCTCACTAGTTTTTGAAGCATGTCTTCAGCAACAATGCCAGATGCACCAATACCAAATAAATATATAATTTCAGCTTTTCTCAGAACATCAATTGCGGCTTCTAATTGTTTTGGTTTCAGTAGATTATAAGTCTCATTTAATGTAGAAGATATATTAATCATAACTTTTTTACTCATTTCTTCAAAACTATCATCTGAATGCAAGAGACAATCTAGGGATTCACTATTTTGTGATTCAACATCTCTAGCAAGTTGAATCATCATTTCACTATAACTATCATATCCTAATTTTCTGGTAAATCTCACAACAGATGCTGGCGATACCTTACTTGCTTTTGCAAGTTCATTTGCATTTAGTCCCAATACCTTACTAGTATTTTTAAGTATGTAGTTAGATATTTTCTTTTCAGAAGCAGTAAATTCTCCAGATAACTGCTTTATTATTGATAAACAACCCATAATATCACTCTTTCTAATAAGTTTTTTGCATCATGATGATTTAATGTCTCATATATTAAATTATATTATATATTGTTAATTTGTAAATAATTTCTTCACCATTATGTAGTATTTTTATGGATAAATTTATTATATATTGGTTTGCATAGTTTTGCAATATATTTTCATTAATTTATAGCTTATTTAGAAATTTCATTTCTAAGGATCATAGGGGACGGACCTTTTTGATTCATTCAAAATTTTTTTAATCATATACTTAACAATAATCATATTCTATTATGAATCAAAAAGGTACGTCCCTATTGATTCAGTTTTTGTTCGCATATATTTACTATCTTAGCTTTAGAAAAATCAATATCGCTTTCTAAGATATATATGATATTATCATTTTGAAATATTATTTCTGAATTATTATCTGATAAATAGTAACCTCTATCTGCTTCCCATGAATCATTATATACTTTACTTATACTTTTTTCTTCTGCCTTCGCTTTTTCTATATCACCGTATTCTCTATATTCTGATATTCTCTTTTCTAACCTTTTTTTCTGTTTTTCCACATATCCATCAAAAACATAATCTGCTATGCTCTTATTTCTACATTTAATATATGTAGTTCTTATAGATGTGATTTCATTCTCTTCCGTTTTTCTTCCAAGGCTTTCATAATACTCTAGGTATTCTGGAACCAATATACTTGATTTTTGGTGGCTACGTAATCTTTGTGGAACATCACTGATGCCAAAATCCGATAATTCTAATACTGCAATTTTTTCTGGAATAAAATCATTGCCATTAAAACTTCCAATAGTAAACATAATGCTCATTGTAAAACTAGCAGTAATGATAATGGTAGTTATTATGACAACGGTTAAAACAAATATAATATTATGTTTACGCGTATTTTTCTTTGTTTTAATTCTCCTATAACAATACCTTCCAACTATGAATGAAATTATAGCAGGAATAAGAGCTATTATTCCCTTAATATTTTTATAGCCATCTGTAATCCCAAATATTGCACACATCAAATATACTGCAATCATGCTCCATGAGATTGTAGTTAATACTAATCTACCTCTATATGAAATAAAATCCAATTCATTACCTCTACTTATATTAATCTTATTTCTTATGAACCATATTATTGATGGAACATACAACAACAAGCCTATGACTAATAAAAATATCGGAGATATAATGACAAACAAAGTCCTGTTACTAAATAAATCACTATAATCAAATCCCATTGCTTGGTTAAATGACATAGCTAACATCAAAACTATACAAAGCATAGCTATGAATTCTGTTTTCAAAAATATGTTCTTGATTATTCTATATTCTTCTCTACTATCAGTATGTATTGGAACAACATCTATATTTTCTTCTTTATAAAATATCTGATATATTTCATTACTTGCACAATATTTCCATCCACTATCTTCACATAGCTCTCTATAGTATTTTTCTTCTTCATAATCTGGATAATCAAATGGGGTTGAAGGATAAAAAAGGCTGACATTGAATGTCAAGTTTCTAGGAGTCACTTTCTTAAATATTAGTATATTCTTCTTAATCTCACTAAGCATCAATCCCATAGCTGCTTTTTTTTCAAGATATTTTTCCAGAGTTTTATATTCTGTTATAGATGTAACCCTAACAACTTTCTTAGTGTCTTTACTCATTTCTATCATCTCCCAACATCAAATCACCATCTGCTACCAATTGTTTCAACCTAATATGTTCTTGTCTTAATATATCTCTTCCTTTATCAGTAAGTTCATATATCTTTTTATTATCTTCTGTGGATACTTTAACAACGATATCTTCTTTTTCGAACCTAGATAAAAGTGAATACAAAGTTCCTGCTCCAACCTTCACTCTACCTTTTGTCATCTCTTTTATGTTTTTCATTATCCCATATCCATGTCTTGGCTTTATTAAATTAAGTAGTACATAATACATGGGTTCTGTTAAATTTTGGAGTTGTTTTCTTGCCATTTTCAATACCTCCATATATCGAGTATAGATATATTATATATCAATACTCGATATAAATCAAGAATCATTGAATCAAAAAGGTCCGTCACTAGTGATTTATCCATTGATTTTGATTAATCTCCTAGTCGTTACTCTATAAAATACTCTCATGCTTATAGTAAATATAATGAACAATATTGTTAATCCTAACATACTTATTAATAAATATTTACTACTTGCAAAATGAATTATCATCCAAATGTAAGCGCTAAGTCCACCAAAAATATATGTTATGCTGAATATCAATGATATTTCTTTTTTTATTGTTCTTATGATATCTTTTTTTTCAACACCCAGAAGCCTTAATTTCATGAATTTCTTTTTATCTCTATCAATATCTATGAATATTTTAAAATATAATATGGCTCCCGACGCAACGAAGAAAGTTATAGTTAATATAAAAATCAGAAATGAATAACTAATTTGATCCTTTATAGCATTTTTACTACCTGCATTAGCCGATTTAACTTTGACATTCAACTTATTTTTACTTATATATCCTCTTAAGATTTTTTCTTTTGATTCTAAATCAGTATCATTTTCAAAAGTGACTATTGAGTATTCCTGCAAAGTATTTTTTAGTTGTGAAAAAATTTTTTCGGATACTCCATATACTATGTCAGACCCATTAATTAAGATTACATCACTGTTAATATCTTTTACCAGTAAATTCATGTTATCCCCGTTTTCTAATGAGATTACCTTTTTATCACCTATACTTTTTACTGAATCACCATATATGATTATCTCTTCCTCATTCAAATGGGTATCTAATCTTATACTATCATCTATAGTATTATTATCCACAAAAAAATAACCATCATATACTAACCCTTCAAACTCACATTTAGGTTTTATATCTAATCCTAAATTTTTATAATCGAATTCCTCATCTGTACTTTGAATTATTTGCAATTCATTAGGATTCATTCTCTCGGAAATTTTTATATTGGAATAAAAGCTTCCTGCCATGCTACTACTGATTAATAAACCCATAAATACTGTTATTGACGTCAAATATAGAACTTTCTTATACTGACCGAACATGTAATTGATATCCATAAGATGTAGGATATTATTATAATAGTATTTCAGATTCTTTTTTGCTTTATAGTTAAAGAAATAGCTCAAATTCGATATTATTAAATATACTGATATAAAATACAAAAAGAATTTTACCAGCATAATCATTGAAAAATCAATTACATCAATAGAATCTAAAATTCCTATGATATATATACAGCTAAATAATATACATCCTATTATTAGTGAACCAAATTTACCCTTTGATTTGTTTCCTATGTCTTCATCTTTAATTATATATGTAATATTACTTTTTCTGATTTTACTTATGGATCTGACATTTGTAAATACATACAACAATAATAACACAATTATTGTTATAAATAGATTTGTCACATTGAAATGCAAAGATATCTTATTGAAGTATTCAATATCCACTAATATCCTATTCAATATTTCTGTTATAATCATTGATATGGAAATTCCTATAAACGACGCAACTATCATCAATACAGTATTTTCAATAAAAATAAATTTATATATATCATTTTTTTCTAATCCTAACGATAAATATATACCGAATTCTTTCGACCTTGATTTGTTATATGCTACTATCACATAGTTAATGAATACAAATGAAAAGAGTAGCAATACACAATATAAAACAGCCACCATTGGTTTTATACCGGTTATATCATAATCTGCATTACATAATACAATTCCTAGTTGATAAATGATGAAAGCAATAATTATATAACTTAGAATTAGGGATATATGATTTTTCAGATTATATTTTAGGTTTTTTATAATGATATTATTTTTTGTCAATCTTGACACCCCCTAAGATATTCTCATATCCCACTACCTTTTTTATAAATTCATCATTATCACTATCTTTTTTACTTATAGTATTATGTATTTCACCATCATGTAAAAAAATCACTTTATTGCAATATTTTGTTGTTAAAGCATCATGTGTTACCATTATAATTGATGTATTTTTTTCTTTATTCAATTTGGAAAATAGCTCTATTATATTATCCGTTGTATATGAATCTAGATTTCCTGTGGGTTCATCAGCTAATAACACCTTAGGACTATTTATTATTGATCTTCCAATAGCAGCTCTTTGTTGCTGACCCCCAGATATCTCATGAGGATATTTATCCCACAAAGAATCTATTTTCAAATATTTCATGATATCTGTTACTTTTTCTTCAATAAAGCCGACAGGCTTTTTGTCAAGTATTAATGGTAATGCTATATTTTCTTTTACATTAAGGCTATTCATTAATTGATAATTCTGAAATATAAAACCTAAATTAATCCTTCTGAAATTAGCTATCTCTTTTTCCCCTAACGACTCTATTTTAGTATTGTCTATAATTACACTACCTTCAGTTGGCTTATCATAACCTGCGATAATATTCATCAATGTGGATTTGCCACTTCCTGAAGCACCCATAATTGCAACAAAATCTCCCTCATCTATTGAAAAATCGATTTTTGATAGGGCTTGAAATTTATTGGATTCCAAACTCCCATAAATTTTAGTTAAATCTGCCACTTTTAATATTTTCATAAGTATATTCTCCTTTTTTTACTATTGAATTTAAAACATCATTACATTATTACTACATTACTTATGTAATGTAGTATATTACACTTGATTTATTTTGTCAATATCAACTAAAAAATCGTGATAACCCTTATCTAAAGGGTTATCACGATTTTTATTTTCTTCAACTGCCAAAACATCTTTTATCTAACATCAATCTGAATCAAAAAGGTCCGTCCCCAATGATTCACACACTGAATGCCCACAAATTATTAATCTGACCCATCAACACATCAATATCCCATTCTTTATTACTTCTTGAAATGCTATTAGGATCATTGACTGTTATTTTACCTTCATCTGTTACCCCAGTTAATATAATGAAATGTCCTGTGGTAGTAAAATCTCCTTTTCTTACGCTGACAATTATTGGTTTCCCATCTCTAAGATTCGATTTGATAATATTTTCGTCTAGAGGTAACACTTTTGATTTTAATCCTAAAGCCTCAGCTCCCTCTGACATAAGTGTCCAACTTGTACCTGCACCATCTACATAATAACCTTTCTCATAACTAAAATCGGACACAACTTTCGGATTTTTATCCGTATTACCTGTAAGACCTACAATAACCATTGATAAAGCAGTTGGTCCACATCCTGAAAGTGCTATAGGTGAATTTCCATAATTATAATAACCCCAACGCTGATCCCACTGTAAGAAATGTGGTATTTTGCCATCTTTGTAATCGTCAGTAATATCTATGTATTCTTCTTTTCCTGTTGTTGGATATTTAGTAGGAAAGTTTTTTACGAAATCAATAGTTTCAGGATTTCTTAATATCAGTTCCAAAAGATCGTCAGGATAGTTATTGGAATTCTTCAAAATTTCCTTTAAGTCTGGATAATCATTCGTTAAATCTATAAGTTCATCTCTATTAGGAATATCCATAGAATAATCGTCCACACTTATTGTATCTGTAGTATCAATATTCTCTGAAATTGTATTTGTTTCTTCTGGAATGGTATTCGAATCTTTCGATACATTATCTTTTTCATTAATGAATACTACTTCATCACGTAAATCATTACCCTTTATTAAACTTGGATTAAATATTTTATATGTGATAAAAGCAATAAGTCCACAACATATTAAAAATAGTGTACATACCATTGCTAATCTATATATTTTCTTTTTCCTTCTTCTTTCATATCTTACTTGTCTGTATTTATCTTGAGAGTTATCCATATTTGTTTCTTTCCTTTCTTCGTCTTTTCTATAATATAACAAAAATTCAAATTAGGAAAGTGTATTTTTCACTTAATTATTTCTTAAGATTTTATTAAGTTGATTTATTTATAATTGATTAATCATACTAGCATTATAGGCAGCACCAAAACCGTTGTCTATATTTACAACTGAAACCCCAGAAGCGCAACTATTCAACATTGATAATAATGCTGATAGTCCATTAAAATTAGCACCATATCCTACACTAGTGGGAACAGCAATAATGGGTTTATCTACCAATCCACCTACTACACTTGCAAGGGCTCCTTCCATACCTGCGATGACTATAACAACTTTTGCTTCTCTAATAATATCTAATCTAGCATATAATCTATGAATACCTGCAACTCCAACATCAGTGATTACTTTTACTTTATTACCCAATATCGATGCTGTTTCTTTGGCTTCTTCAACTACTGCTAAATCTGAGGTACCAGCAGATACTATAGCTATATAGGAATCTGTTTTTTTTATTTCATTTACCTCTAAGGTAATCGTTCTTCCTAATTCATTATATTTTAGTTTATTATCTAGGTCTTTTACTTTATCAAACATTTCTTTAGTAGCTCTTGTAGCCAGGATATTGTTGTTTTTAGTTAACATGAATTTTATTATTTCTCTTATTTGGGGTATGGTTTTATTTTCACAATATATCACTTCAGGATAGCCTACTCTTATTTCTCTATGATTATCTATTTTAGCGAAACCCAAGTCCTTAAATGGTAAATCTTTTATTTCTTGGTACGCATCTTCTACAGATACTTTATCGTTTTTTAATTCATCTAGTATTTTAAATATATCTTCTCTATTCAATAGAATCACTCACCTTCAAATCATTAATACTGAAATTACCCATTTTATAACCTTGTAGATCTAGTGTTATATAGTCAAATCCTATTTTTTTGAAATAATTGGTGATATCTTCTCTTATCTCTTGAGCAACTATTTTATCTATACCATCTTTATCTAGCTCAATTCTTGCTAGATTTTCATGTACTCTTACTCTACAAGCTCTCATACCTCTATCCATCAGATATTTTTCAGCCTTTTCTATCTTGTTAAGAGTCTCAACTTCAATGTTCTTATCATGTGGAATTCTTGTTAATAAGCAGGCATAAGATGGTTTGTTCCATACATCAAGTTGCTTGGTTTTTGCCATTCCTCTTATATCACTTTTGGTAATCTCACATTCTAATAGTGGACTAACGATTTCTAACTCTTTCAATGCTTTCATACCTGGTCTGTAATCTTTTGTATCATCAAAATTAGTTCCATCAATTACATATTTATAACCCTCATTCTCAGCCTTTCCTTTTATCATCTGGAATATGTGTTTTTTACATAGATAACATCTGTTTATTGGATTATATTTTATAGCTTCTACTATATCCACTTCTATAAAATCATGTTTTATTTCTAATTCTTGTGTGAATTCTTTTGCTTCTTCTATTTCCCAATTCGCTATATAAGGTGAATTTATCGTTACAGCTTTTACATTATCCCCTAATGCCTCTTTTGTTGCATATAATAAAAAAGTACTATCCACCCCACCAGAAAAAGCTATTATGACTTTTTCTAATTTTTTCAAGTAATCTATTAGAGTATTATATTTGTCCATAATCATTCTCCATTCAAATTAATTTTCGATACTTCATCATAAATGTATCTTATAGGTACTCCATTTGAATCTGCTAATTTTTTACAAACCTCATATTCTGGTTTCATCTTTATTACTTCTCCATCTAAAAATCCTATTTTCATAGGTATTTTTCCATATTTGGTTGAAATGGTAGTAAATTCTCTATTAAGCATGACTTTATTAACTTGGTACTCTCTAAGACCTAAAGTAGTCGTCTCAACTAATAGTATTTTTTCTATTTCATGTAAACTAGCCGTATTAGTTAATACACTCAATTTAATTGCAGGTCTGCCTTTTTTCATGATAATCGGTGTCTTATATACATCTAGTGCACCACTTTCAAATAGTTTATCTTCAATATGACCAAATAGCTCAGAATTCATATCATCAATATTAACTTCTATCATTGTCTGTATATCATTAACTTCATTACTAACTTCACCTAAAAAAACCCTTAATACATTTGGTATTTCAAAATCTTTGGTTCCAAGTCCATACCCTGTTTTTATTATTTTAAAATCCATCTTATCTGTAAATTTTCCAACCATAGTTTTTAAAATTGCCGCTCCTGTGGGAGTCGTTGTTTCAGAATTAACTTTTCCCTTACTTACAGGTATATCAGTAAGAATTTCTGTAGTCGCAGGTGCCGGTACTGGTATAATTCCATGAGCACATTTTACGAATCCGCCTCCTAATTCTACTGTGGAAGCGTAGATCTTATCTACTTTCAGTTTGTCTATACATATTGCCGCTCCTATTATATCAACTATAGAATCAACAGCTCCTACTTCGTGAAAATGAACTTCATCTATAGGTTTTCCATGTACCTTTGCTTCAGCTTTTGCTACAACCAAAAACATATCTTTACTCAATTTTTTTATGTTCTCATTTAAAGTACTGTCATCAATGATTTTATATATGCTATTTAGATTCCTATGCTCGTGTTCATGTATTTCAGTATGGTCATGGATAAACTCTTGCTCATGTTCATGTGAATGTCCGTGTTCGTGAGAATGTCCTTGCATATGATGATTAATATTATGGTTATGACTATGTTCATGAATATGATTTTTGTTCTGTAGAATCACATCTACTTTTGTTCCTGTAATACCCATCTTCTGACTTGTTCCCATTTCAATTTCGAATTCTTGTGAAATAGTAAGCTTATTCAGTTCATTTATCAAATAATCTTTTCCTACCCCTAGATCTATTAAAGCTCCTAAGTTCATATCTCCACTTATTCCAGCAAAACAATCATAATACAAAATTTTCATCTTAAGGTCACTCCTTTATTTTTAATCTTGTCATTTACTTGACTTAATTCTTCAATACAATTTTTATGCAATCAAACAGTTATTATGATCCATTAATCTATTGTGATCTTATTAAATTCGCCAAAGTCTTCTGCCATTTTTTTATAAACTTCCTTCCCAAGTAAGAACTTGTAAATCTCATCCGCTTTTTTCTCAGGTTCTATATCGCTGAAACTATCAGGGTATAGAACTTTTCCAAGATAATATGCATCAGCCATGGCAGTTCCTATATTGGTATGATAAAAATTATAAGGTAATTGTGAATACAACTCACCTGTTTTAAACGCTGTTAGAGTATCATAGAAATCAGGGTTTTTGTTATAATCATCTTTAACAAGATTAAGTCCACCATAGTCAATAAAGATTTTATCAGGATTCCATTCAATAAGTTTTTCTTTATCTATCATAATAGATCCTGTTTTCTCTACTTCATCAACTACATTGTTAGCATTAATCGCTTGAAACAATGAATAATTGCCATAAGTACTCTCTATACCATGACTACCTTTATAAGATAACGCACCTATGTATGTACTTGATTTTTTATCTTCTACAATATCTTTTGTTCTTACATTCAAATCTTCTTTGCAGTTTTTCATAAAATCAATAACTTCTGTTGCCCTATCTTCTCTACCCATTATTTTTCCGATCATTTCTAGTGATTCATATACAGCAGGATCAAAAGTCGATACTTCTCCATAACTTAATGCGACTACTGGTATACCAGTCTTTGATTGGAGTTCATCCACTGCAGATTTATCATATGCATACATGGAAAATATTACATCCGGTTTCACTGATAATATTTTTTCAGCATCCGGAGAATTATTTGGTCCTCCAGGTCCTATTACATCTAGTTCCTTTAATGATTCGTTAGCAAGTGCATACGGTCTTCCAGTAGGATGGTCTTTTTCAAGCTGCTCTATTCCTACTACTTTATCCGCACTATCTATGTAACAATATAATCTTAGTGCTCCTGGTCCAATAGCAACTACTTTCTTAGCATTGCCATCTATTGATACAGTCCTTCCTAACATATCTGTCAATGTCATACTATTAGAGTTTACGTCTTCCTTAACTTGAGAATTGGAAGTACAGCCAATAAGTACAACCGTCGTTATAATAAATATAATTATCAATAGCTTATTTCTCTTGTTCATAATCATAGGTCTCCTTAGCTAATATTTTTAATTTGATTATCCTATTAAATATTTCATTCATGCAATGAACTGATGGTAAAAAAATTATTTGTCAATTAAATCGGTACTACAACCATCCTACTGTTCATTTTTTCAATTTCCACTGGAACTGAATACACAGATTCTATATTTTCAGAAGTCATGATTTCTATTCCTCCTGCTGCAAAGATTTTCCCCTTTTTCAGTAATATATATTTATCTGCAAGTCTTAGAGCTAAGTTTAGGTCATGTATTGTAACTAGAGCAGAAATTTTCCTGTTTTTTACTACATTCTTGATTATGTTAATAACTTCTAGCTGATTTTTTAGATCAAGACTGCTTGTGGGTTCATCAAACATGAGTATCTTGGGTTCTTGTGCCAACGCTCTAGCTATAATTACTTTTTGCAATTCACCACCGCTTAACTCATCAATATATCTTAAAGAATATTTTTGTAATCCAAGCATCTCTATTGCCTTATCGACAATACGTAAGTCCTCTTCTTTAACATCCCATTTTATATATGGTTTCCTACCAATAAGAACAGTATCGAATACGGTTGTTCTAAAAGATTGATTAGTCTGAGAAACATATCCTATTCTTTTCGCTAGATCCACTTGGTTTAATTTCTGAACATCTGTTTTATCAACCAATACTGATCCTTTTTGTGGTCTCAGAATCCTGTTAATACATTTTAGTAGAGTGGATTTTCCCGTTCCATTAGTACCTAATATCGCAATACATTCACCTGTATCTATAGAGAAAGAAATATCTTTTAAAACTTCATGACTGGGATAACTGAATTCTAATCCTTGTACTGATAAAATCATTTATTCTTCTGCCCCCTTAATAATATATATAGAAATAATGGAGCACCTAAGAATGAAGTTATTGCCCCTACTGGTAATATGATTGGCGCAATTATCGTTCTTGCTATTGTGTCTGCGAAAAGTAGTATAACTGAACCAGTTATAGCTGATATCGGTATCAAAAAACGGTGATCCGAACCAATGATACGTCTTACTATTTGTGGTGATATCAAGCCAATGAATCCTATAATTCCAAGGAACGAAACTGATACAGCCGTTATCAAAGAAGAAACCAGCAATCCACCAAAACGTACTCTTTCTATGTTTACACCTAGACTTTTTGCTGATTCTTCCCCACTATCCATAGCATTATAATCCCATCTTTTCAGCATAAAATATATTAATGCTATGCATATGACAATAGCAAGTATCAATACTTCATTCCATGATACTCTGCCTAGATCACCGAATGTCCAGAAAACAGCTGCTGCAACTTGAACATCATCAGCAAAATATTGAATCAAAGTAGTTCCAGCAGTAAAAAGAGAACCTAATGCTACACCCGCTAATATAATGGATTGTGATGAAAAATTTCTTAATCTGGCTAGTAATAAAATCACAATAGACGCTAACATTGATAGGGTAAAAGCAGTTAAAGTAACCATGTAAGGATTATCTATAATAACAGCATCTGAACCCGAACTCCTGAAACTACCTGCACCAAATATAATTATAGCCAAGTTTGCTCCAAAAGCTGCCGCATTAGATATTCCCAATGTTGATGGTGAAGCTAAGGGGTTACAGAGATTATTCTGCATCACACAACCTGATACGGATAATCCTGCCCCTGCAATAATAGCAGCAATAATTCTTGGTAGACGTATACGCATTACAACGACATTGGAAACTTCTGTCCCATTCCCTATAATGGATTTGATTATTTCACTGAATTCAATATTTGTGGAACCAGCATTAATAGCGATAATTGATAATAGAAACATTATAATCATAGAACAAATTGCTACAATAAATTTCTTTCCAGTATATCTTTTATAAGCCTCTATTCCAGTTTGTTTTACATCTGCATTATATTTAATTTTTATCACATCTTTCATACAATTATAATTACCAGCCTCTAGTATATTCTTGATAACAATCCAGACATAGTTTTTTCCCATTGCTAATTCTTATATTAGTCTCTTTAGCTCCTTCACCACATTCATCACATATGATGGTATTAAATATTCTTGCATGGGAAGGTATTTCATAGTTAGGTTTTTTTATCTTGAATATTTCCTTTGCTGGTGCTTCTAATATATGTATTTTCTTCTCTTCTCTAGTCATTTCAGTCTCAATTTCATTCATTATCAGTCTTATACTTTCTCCATTTGAGCGATTAAAAAATGAAAATGCCATTTTCCCAGTATCTCTGTATATCAGATTACCTTTTCCCATTGTACATCCTGTAATCACTTGAACGGCATCTACTCCACAAGCATCGTTTTCTGTAACACATACTAATTCTTCATCTTTAGAAAAAGTCAGATTGATTTTTTCCATAGCTATTAGTACTGCACGATATCCGATAGCAAGACCAGGACATTCGTGTCCATGGAATTCTATACATTTATCCCATAATTCTCTGTTCATGATATTTCCTCCTATAGATTCTAATATTAATATAGCTTTGATAGCTTCAAGAACATAAAAAAGCCCATGAAAAGTACTAATTAAATAGTACCCTTCATGGGCTGTTCGTATCGTAAACTTAAATTCCTATAAGTCTATATTAAGCCTTCGTGGCTTATATTCTATAAAGATATTATCATAGGTTTTATAAAAAGTCAATATTAATTTACACCAGTAAATACCCATAAATATCATATTCTTACTATGTCCCCATTTAATGTTTTCATCTTATTTAATACATTATGGTAATGTTCAAAAATAAATATTGATACTATTCCAAGATAAGAAAATCAAACATTTTCCACTATCTTTTTCAATAGATCTATAAGCTTATTTCTCTCTTCATCATTATCAAGAGCATTTAATATCTTACTGCCAAGAGTATGTTCTAATGCCAGATGTTCTTCTTGAACAAGATCTCCTTCCTCTGTCAGATATAGACTAAATGAACGTTTATCTGATTTACTAATTTTTCTTTTAATATAATTTTTATTTTCCAATCTGTTCAATGCACTAGTTAGTGTACTTTTAGGTGTTTTTGTAATTTTACTGATTTCTTTTAAAATGATATCAGGATTGTTGGAAACCAAATTTATTATACCTATTTCTATTGTAGTCAATCCTTGTAATCTCTTGAATCTCTTATCTATGTCATCATCCTTTAGTGCTCTATTAATCGAATGTATTAATTCATTTAATGATTTTATTTGATTATAATTCATTTATATGTATCTCCTATCATATTATTATAAATTTTTATTTTTAATTGCAGAAACATAATAATTTACTGGTTCTTTATTTAGTATATATCTCTCCATGATTTTGAAATTATGCTTCAAGATGTAATTATCTACATTCTCTTTCCTATAATATGATAAATATGGTATTATTCCAAGTATTCTAACGAGTTTTTGTACATTCAACATAAGTCTGGTTTTAATTTTAACTGGTTCAGAATAACAATCTGTAACAGTCAACAAATATCCATTGGGTTTTAATAATCTATATATCTCATTTAATAATGTATCTGGTTCTTTTACGATATGTAGGGTATTAAATAATAATATAGTATCAAACGAATTATCTTCATACTGTAGATTGTATCCATCTGCAACTTGGAATTCTATATTTTCAACATTCATTTTCTTAGCTTTTTCTTTAGCCACATCTATCATTTCTTTTGATATATCAATAGCTGTAACTTTTTTTACTGCATCAGCAATTCCAAATGAGACAATACCTGTTCCACATGCAATCTCCAATATGTTATCATCTTCTCTAAGAATATTTTTAGCTTTATTAGTTGTAAGTTCATATGCATCATTAAATATACTGATTTGTTTATCATACCTTCTAGCTAATCTATCCCATATTTTTTTCTCTTTGTAGATTCTTTTATCCCTATTCATTCAACACATCTCCTATCAAAAGTAATTAATCCATCGTATATTTAGTACTAACATAGTACTACTTTACATAATAGTACTATGTTCGTACTAAATTGTCAAATATTCAATTATTTGATTTAATAATTATTTACTTCCAACAATGTAAAAAGACTGTTTCCATAAGCATACTATGAATCATAGTAAAACCCACTAGAACAGTCCTCTTTATTGATTAATATTTATTTTTATCTAGATGTTTCGAGAAAACCCCCTCCTCATGTCACTAAGCTTCTACTCCATACACTTCAATCTGTGTAAGTGCTGGGAAAGGTGATGGATCGTCAGCTTTCTTCAAATCTTTTAGAATCAACCACTTTATCTTCTTTTGTTCAATATTTATTATATGTGGTTTATAGCTTTTTTCCAGATCCCATACCAACTCAGAATCATCAGAGAAAACAATCTTCACTTGTTCCCACCAATTGTCATGCGGAAAATCGCTTCTTGTGTATAAAACAATTTTATCAACAGCCACTAACCTTCCAAAGTCCAATTTCATTTCAGCATCATCCTGCATATTGATACCCCATGATTGATAAGGCCATGGACCATGTGATCTGTTTTCACAAACACCATCAATTGCATTTCTTGCTGCAAAAACTGCTTCTCCTCTTGTCTCTACATTTGCTTTTGCATGAGGATATAATCCTTCAATACCATTTTGATCAACAACATTTTTAGCAAGATTCTTATATGCCCCAATTTCTTCCTTAGTAGCAAGTCTCAAATGTAATAGATGAATATTTCCGCTAAAAACTTTTGGTGAGAAATTAGTTCTTTTCTCTTCAAACGGAACATTATAAACTATTTCCTTTTCTGTAAAGTATACAAAAGCTTCTCCAAGTGCATCATCAATCTGTGCTACAAAAAATTGATTTTTTTCACTTGATTTAAATACGATTTTGTCTCCTTCTTTATATGTATCTTTATAAACTAAATATACTTCATCAGTATTACTACACTCTACTAACTTATTTCCTGCTTGATTCAGTACTTCTATTGATAAGTTAACCATAAGTCCCTCCTATGTATATAATTATAGTATATATTATATCAATATTTCATAAAATTTCAAACTGAAATTATTAATCGTAGTATATCAATCAAATTCTCTCTATTAATTTTCAGTAATCAAAAATTCTTTAATATCCTATCAGCATTACCTTCAATAAGCTTATTGACATTATTAACTATTTCTTTTGGTTCTTGTTTCATTCCTTCTTTCATCCAATTAGTCAATATACCAATGACTGCGAAACTATAAAAATCTGCGACGAATTTTAATTCTTCTTCCTTAATATTTTTATCTGCTGTTATTTCCTTTACTATATCAACTAATATTTTAAAAGTGATATTATAAAGAAAATCGTTAAGATGTTCTCTACCTACTGAATTGAATGTGTTCAGACAGAATTTCGCATTATCTTTTACGTATGAAAAAATTATCAATAGACCTTCCTGCCATGTATCATAAGATTTATAGTCTTTAATCTTTTTTAATGCTTCATTCTTATATATCCAACCCAATAATTCATATATATTCTGAAAATGATAATAAAAAGTTTGTCGATTGATTCCACATTCCTCAACAAGATTCACTACACTTATCTTATCAAATGGTGTAGACTCCATCATTCTTTTTAATGTTGAAGCCATAGCTTTTTTAGTTGTTTTTGACATAGATATCCCTCATTAATTAAATCTTCATTTATAGTATATTATCACCCGTTATCTTACCCATTACTTCACCTATAGGCTCATGTATCACTAAATCTGCATAACTGTCATAAGATGTTTTTGAATTATTGATCAACACCAGAGATTTACCTCTAAAATATTGTATAAGTCCTGCGGCTGGATATACAACAAGAGATGTACCTCCAACAATTAACACTTCTGCCTCACTAATATACTCTACAGCTTTTCTTAAATTATTTTCATCAAGCCCTTCTTCATACAATACAACATCAGGTTTAATGAGCCCTTCACATTTTGTACATTTAGGAACCCCATCACTTTCAAGAATATAATTTATATCATAAAATTCACCACAAGACATGCAGTAATTTCTGTAAACAGAACCATGTAACTCAATAACCTCTTTACTTCCAGCCATCTGATGCAGATTATCTATATTTTGCGTAATTATGGCTTTTAGTTTCCCTTTTCGTTCCAATTCAGCCAAAACCTTATGAGCATTATTGGGCTTCGCTTCTTTATAGATTAGATTTTCCTTATAATACTCATAGAAAACCAAAGGATTTTTTTTAAAAAAAGATCGACTGATTATTGTTTCAGGCGGATAATGATATTTCTGGACCGCTTTATATAAACCTTTTTCTGAACGAAAATCAGGTATATCACTTTCAGTTGAAACACCAGCACCTCCAAAAAAAACAATATTATTACTAGATCCTATTATTTCTTTTAACTTTTCTATCATAATAAATACCTCCATCAACATAACACAAATTATATATAACTATAAATCTAGTATATTAAAAAGTCAAATTCATGAATCATTATCCTCTTGTTCCTTTAACATAATTAAAAAATCCTTTTTATTAGTTTCAGAATTAAAAATCATCGCTTTATTATTCCCTCTCATAATAACATGATAATATCCTGTACTACTAATTTCTCTTGGTTGTCTCCCCATAAGTCACCTTATATAATTAAAATCAATTATACATGTCCTTTCTTTGTCATTTATAATATCTTATTATACTTAACAAATTACTATATTTGACTATATTAATAATATCATATCAAAATACTCTAAACAATATGAACTGTCACCAACACTTAAGTATATTTTATAATTTATTAGTTATACTATTATTATTACACAGCATAATAAGGATTATAGGTTAGTTTGTAGAGCAAAAAAATAGAGGAACTCCTAAATTCTAATCTGCAAAACCTTTTAATTAAATAGGAAAATTCTACTTTCTATTTCCTTTGAAATCTTTTATGAGGCGTAGCTTGTTTTGTTCTTATCCTACCCGCATAAAATATTGAAGTGGGAAAACTAAGTAACTGATGAAAAGGATGGTACTATGGATTATTTTATCCCTGAAAAAGTATTATATGAAAAGAAAATAATAGAGTATGATTTAGGTAAAAAACTATTTGAGAGATATAAGAACATGGATATTGAAATGATTCCTATAGAAAAACATCATGATGTTGAATTCATAAAAAAAGCTCCTGATGAAAAATTTGTAGAATTCAAAAAATATCTAGTCTTAGGCATAAGAAAAAGTCTTCAGTTATCACCTAACAAACTATCTGCTGATTTTATAGTTCCTTTCACATCATCTGGTTGCTCAGCTATGTGTACATATTGCTACTTAGTATGTAATTTTTTTAAAGGTTCATATCTACGCATATTCGTAAACCGTGATGAAATGATTAATTCTGTGAAAAGAAAAATCAAACAAGTTGGCGAGAAGAAAATTTACGAGATAGGTTCTACAAGTGATATGGTATTAGAGAACACTATTACCGGTAACTTAAAATGGGCAATAGAACAATTCGGGCAATTGGAAAACGCTACTTGTACATTCGCTACTAAATTTTCTATGGTTGATGATCTGCTGGATGCTAAACACAATGGAAATACCCAGATGAGAATAAGTGTGAATCCAGATTATATAATAAAGAAAGTAGAAATCGGTACTTCTAAATTAACTGATAGAATAAATGCTGCTAATAAAATGTTCAATGCTGGATATAGAGTAGGTGTTAATATCGCTCCTATAATTTTATTGGATAATTGGCAAGATATGTATAGAGAGATGTTAGAACAATTATCTAATAACTTGAATCCCCAATTAAAAAAGCAATTATTTTTCGAATTAATATTTATGACCTATGGATATGCCAATGATACTATCAATAGTGTTGCATTAAAAGGTGTTTTAAATGTATTCGAGAGGGATAAAATGTGTCCCAAAGGCAGAGGTAAATTCTGCTATGACCTTAATCTTAGAGAAGATGCAGCCATATATTTCAAAGATCTAATTGGACATTATTTCCCAGATGCAACAATAAGTTATATTGTCTAGATGTACCAAAAAAAACTTTTCTATTTAATAAGAGAGCTAAAGTTATAACCGTTTATAGCTTTAGCTTTTTTTGAATCAAAAAGGTCCGTCCCTAGTGATTCACTATCTCTTTGATGGCAATGTATTTATCCACTAATGTTACAACCCATGATTCTGCATATCTGGGGATTTTAGGAGTTAGGGGAAACATGTGCTTAATAATTATATCTTGTTCTCTATTATTCAACTTAAAAAACTTATTGGCATTTTTCAGAGCAATCCTTGGATGTACGAATCCATGTTTACCTTCGTTCGGCTTTGTTTCATGCCAATCATATAGGTAAAAGTCATGTAAAAGACCACCTCTAGCTCCAGCACGACAATCTAGCTTCAAACGTTTACATATCCTGAAACTCATATAGGAAACGCTTAAGCAATGATTCAATGTACTAACATCTGAATGCTGTATAAATGATTGCATCAATTTAACATTAGGGTGTTTGAATAATTCTGATATATATTCTTTATATTCTAGTATATTATCTAAATTTACTTGCGATCTGTGTCTTGAACTTCTCAACGCCTTCATTAAGTATACTCCTAACATCAAATTTTATATGTCCTGCATTTATTTTCAATAAATCAGGAAAAGCATTAAATATTCTTCTGCATTTGATAATACTCAAACGATATTTCTCAAATGGTATCTCTGCGTATTTTCTTATTGCTTCACGTAATGATATTACATCTCTTGTAGATAAAATTATGTCTGCAACAAGATAAATCGAAAATATCGTTGCCATACTTATTATCACGCCTGAATGGAATCCTGATATGTAATATGATATGTTCGGATGTAAAATCAATAAAAAAAACAATATGAATACTGCCCAACCTATTGAAAACTGAAGACAAATATAACCTTTTAGATTGAAACGTTTATCACTGTAGTCCCACCATTTCTTATTAAATATTTTTTCCATTGCAAAACCAGTAAGAAATTCTAATGTGGTAACTACAATAGTTGATACAACGACAACTATTAATAGATTCAACAAAAAATAATCAGTAGGTTTTCCTATTGCATCTTTTACCAAAACTACTGACATAGCACCAAGTCCATATATAGGAATAAAAAACCCATTTAGGAATCCTCTATTTACAAATTTACCAGTACATAAAGACACAAAAGATGTTTCCCATATCCAACCCAAGAAAGAATATATACTGAAATATAACATTAATCTACTGAATTCAACCATTTCATTAACCCCCTCTAGCCATAAAATAAATATTAAGTATTATTGAAAAATCACGGATAATGCGTCTATTGATTCAAGAATATCTTTGTTTTTACTAGAATCAAGTGTATATTCAAATGCTACACCTATAACAGTACCTAATATAAATCTTGATAAAGTATTTGATGAAAACTTCTTGAATCCTTCCTTTATGCAACTAGTTTCATCAATACATTCTTTTATTATCGATGATAAATAATCTAATAGATCCGATAATAAAAGTTTGAAAGTCTCTGATTTAAGTGCTAAACCTGATAAATCAAATAGTATTTTAAAAAATTCAGGATTATGATTTATTACTTCCTTAATAAAATTAAAAGCATATGCAATATTCTTTTTATCTGATTGACCTTTCTTTAATACCAATTGTTTTTCTAATTCAGTTGTATATTTTTTTATCATTCTCTTGATAATTTCCTGAAATAACTTTTTCTTGCTTCCAAAATAATAATGTAATTGACTAAGTGCTACATTAGCCTCTTTAGCTATATCTCTCAAAGAGATATTAGCGTACCCCTTTTCAGTTACACATCTGTAAGCAGCATCTAGTATTAATTCTGATTGATTTACCCTTTCACCCATAATAGCACAGACCTTTCATAATAATTCGGACGACCGTCCTAATTATTATAATAAACTAATGTATCATATATGTCAATTAATGTAATTACTTATTATTAATTCTTTTACTATAATATAATAACACTATTCCATTTACCATTTCATGCTTATCAAGTTTGAATTCCATTTGTGAATCATTACCTCTAAAAAGAGGAATTCCATCTCCTAGAATAGTTGGTATAATTGATATGACATATTCATCAATTAAATTTTTCTTAATGAATTCATCAATTATTAAAGACCCACCAACAACCCAGATATTCTTACCATCATTTTTCTTCAATCTATCAATAAGTTCCTCAGGCTTTTCTTTCGTAAATACTACATCTTCATTATTATCTGTATCTTTTGATGTATAAACATATCCTTTACTTCCTTTATATGGGTATTCACCAAAAGTTAAAATCTGTTCATATGTGGTCCTTCCCATTATTACTGTATCTATATCTTCATAAAAATCTTCATACCCCATATCAGCTTTCTCATCTGAGCCATCACCTTCAAGCCAATCTACGTCTCCATTTTTTCTAGCGATAAACCCATCTATACTCATAGCAATATATAAAATAACCTTTCTATCCATAACCATTACCTCCTCAACATATTATTAGTTATTTCACCTTATATATGTATTGTATCACTGAAAATTAATCTTTATATTATATAATTGTTAAATTTAGATTAGAATCAATAGGGACGGACCTTTTTGATTTATTATGATTATTTCTTAATACTTAATATATCATGGTCTATATGTATTTATCATCTATCAATAATGTCCAGTTATTGTTAACACAAAAATCCATTTGTCTGTATATATTTCTAAAATTATTATATATCTCATAATTGTGAGGAAAATATATTTTCAATCCTCTTCTATTTGTTTGTCCACTATTGTATTGATTGAATATAATTATTTCACCTAATATTTTCATTATATCAAAAATGCATTCTTTCACATCTGAATTACATGTATCTATATTATTGAAATCATAAAGGGGGATGAAATCATTAACAGAATCTATACAACACAATCTTAATGTTCTATCCCTACTTTTCTTGTTTTCCAATAACAATAACTGCGCATACTCGTTGATTGATTTCCGTATTCTCTTAAATATATCTTCTCTCAGATTAATACAAAAAAGACTACACTCCAACAATTGCTTACTCATCATTTCCTTTATATATTGATGATTTATTATTGGATTCTGGTACATTAATAATGAATTGATCATATCATAATAAGATATTCCTTCTATAGGTGCATTATCTTGAGGAACAATAGCATATCTAATAGAACTTTTACTCTTCATGATTATATCATACCATGTCTCTATTGAATCCATAAAACAAGTATCCATAATTAATACATCAATGTATCTATTGGTTTTATTATTAAATAGACAGAGTGCTTTTGAAAATTCATCTATTCCCATAAAAGCATTATCATTTTCTGAATACATTAAACCAATAAAACCTGCACTATGCCCTGAAATAACTAGAATAACGTTAGTTGATGGGTAAGTATTAACACTCTCTACTAAAAAATCTTCCAATAACTTAGATTCATCCATATTCACTTTTCCTAAATCTTTTAGTAAAATGATTTTATTTTCACTGAACAGATATCTTCTACATCCACACCAACTTACATCCTTGTCTATAGATTTTCTAGAAATCTGAACAATAATATTTATATTGTCTTTATTTATATTTTTTATTAATTGAAATTGATTATATATATATGGCTGTAAGTTATTATTACCATCAGCATATATTAAAATAGTCCACTCTTTGAATTTTGCTTCATCATAAACACTCACTAGTATTCCTCCTTTCACATCTATAAAAAATTATACCTCTTTAGTACTTTTATCTACAAACTCTCTTCAGTAGTTATCATCATCTTACGAACACTTCCATTTACTTAATTCTCAGATCTTTAAGTTTTGCCAATTCAGATAATGATTTCCCCCTTACTCTTGATTCAAGAACAATGGCAACACTATTGGAATCTTCCCTAGGATAAATGAATGTTAAATTAATATTCGAATACGAAGCAACAGAAGCATCATTATATATTACAGTTGATAATATGGGACCTCGAGTAATACGTACTCTAAATAGTATACTAAGGGAATCCCCTATAGCTAAAAATGGAATATCCCACACTACCTGATTAGTAGCAGCATTATAATCCGCTGTTGTTCCTATAGGTGCCTCAATACTACCTTGAATAAAATTCAATCCACTGTTGAGCCCTCCAAACCTATCGATTACTTCAATATCATAGGCATCAGCAGAACCATCATTAACAACATTGATCATATATTCTATTATCTGACCTCCTGTTGCAGTAACAGTAGAATCAAAAGGACTTCTACACTTAGAAACATTTCTTTCTTCTTTAGTAATAGTGATATGTGGATTACTTACTGTAACATCTACTGTATCTCCTCTTACCATAGGCGACCCACCAGGAGTAGAATTAAAGAAAATCCTTCCTCTATTGGTCTGAACTTCTGTATAAGTTGGAGGAACAGCATCTGAACTATCTATCCTAGCTCTGAAAGAATATATTAACGTTATGGCTCCTCCAGTAGCATCCACAGTAGGAATAGTAGGCCATCTTACTACTTGACCTATTATTGATTGAGGTGGTACAGGAGATGGGTCTCCATCATAAGATTGTCCAATAGGTAGTATATCCCTTATGCTGACATCATAAGCTATAAGTCCCTCAGGAACAGTCCATGTTATTGTATAGTATACTGTATCTCCAACAACTACATCATCGTTATCAACAGTCTTCATAACCGGCATAGCCCCACTACTCAATGTTGCAGAATCTTCACGTTCCAGATCAGGATATTGATAATTATCTCCCCCCGGATCAAAAGGTTGTGAATATGGTGAAGTAGTTCTGGCATCATTAATAAAGTCAAGATTAGGACCTATACCTGCATCAACAGTAATTTCATAAGTCAAAGTTATCTCATCATCTGGACCTAATTGAAGTATCTCCATAAATATCTGATCAGGAGCAGTAAATATAGGTGCACTAAATGAAGGTGTCCCTGCTGTTGCATTTGCAGTCAGACTTAGTGGAACATAAGTCAATAAATTAGGTATGACATCAGAAAAGTCAACACTGAAAGCATCTACAATGGTTCCATCAACATTTTGAGGATTATTGATAACAACAGTATAAGTATACGTCTGACCAGGCATGATATTATTTGGTGTAGGTCCCGCTACATCCTTAGTTAACTGAATATCAGGTTCTCCGAAATTAACTTCAACTTGATCTCTATCACTAAAGACAATATTATTAGTATTCAATAGACTAAGCTTCGCTAAATTATTACTTGTACCGATAAACTCCGTGTTCTTCATTTGAACTCTGAAAGTTACCGTCCAATTTGTCATTCCAGGAACATTAGTGTCTAGTAACCATTCTACACCTTCATTACCCGTTGGTGTAGGTCCCGAAGTTGGAGGAAATGGATTATAAACTATTGATGTTATCGTAGAAGCATCCATAACCAATGGAAAGAAATCAGAAATCATTACATCCATCTGAGGTGGATTTAATGGTGCATCGTATGTTATCTGAAATTCTGCAAAATCACCTGGAGCCAAAGCATTAATGCTTGCGGGTTTCAACGTACCATCTTCATAGTAATAATTCAGTAACTGTTTATCTATTGAAGGTGTATCTATTTGTCCAAAAGAAAATGAACTATCTGGAGTATCTGTACTTGTAGTATCATTTATCCCATCAATCTCAACCTCATTAGTTAAGAAATCTCCTGCTAAAACAGGTTGTGAAGTTACAAAATAATCGGTATCGACTATAGTTGAAAATGTTATTGTACCTGATGTAGATGTACCAAGTGAACCTAAATCCCAGATGATTGTAGTCGAACCTGTTATAGGATCTTTTGCCGATACTGATGTTGGTACTGGTACCGCTGACTGAAAAGTCTGTCCATCACTAATCCTGTCAGTAACGATAACGGAATTAAGACTATCATACTGATTAACACGATAATTAAGCGTATAATTAATTATAGAACCTATAACTAGATCCGTTGGATCCTGACTCTTAGTAATGAGCAGATCCATTGCAAGGGTATCTACTTCATCTGTAACAGGTCCTGAAGCACCATCTATTGTAACTTGATTATTCATAGGTGTTAGATGTGGTATTCTTGCACCTGAATTTTCAATTCCTCCTACAGTATAGTTGTCCCAAATAGCTGCAATGAAATTGACAGTATTAGTTGAATTCGCACTTAGGCTTACATTAGTCCATTCTATAGTAACATTATCTTGTCCACCTGGTGATGGAGTTGTTACTACTGGATTGGGAGGAATTAATTGAGCCGAATCAGGACCTGATGCTGTTATAGGTCCAATAAACCGTATTCCATTATCCAGAATATCAGTTATATCCACTATAGATGCACTTCTAGTATTATTGTGAATCACTAATTCATACTCGTAAGGCCATTGAGGGCTTGCTCCTGAAGGAATACCCGCTCCTTTTGGTACTTTACCAGGTGCATCTTTAGTTACTTGATATTGTAATGCAACTACGCTTGTAGTTACATCCTTAGTATATTTAATATTTCCAGGTTCCGCATCTCCTCTTGGCAATGTATCAACTGTAGCACTTACAGAAACAGGAGTCAGAACAGAATTGAATGGGACTGGTAGACCGGTTTCTCTAAAATTCTCATCAGATTGCAATACTATATTGAATTCAAACCCTGTCTGACCAGGTGCAAGGTCTGTAATATCCAACCACGTAAGAGTAATAGAGTTGTCCACATTCAGTATTTCAGAAGTAGCAGGAATATCAGCACTTACAAATGAAACACCATCTGGTATTGTTATCACTAAACTATAATTATAACCCCAATCACCTGGGTTGCTGTTTGATGCCGCAATCGTTACTGTCCCATCTTTGCCTAATAATATATTTGAAGGATCAGGTGTAACGTTTATAGTAAATAGATTTGGATCAAATGCCATATAATAATCACCCCTTTTTATAATTTTTTCTTGGATTTATATAGCTGGTATCATATTAATCTAGAAATATTAAATATAACTTCCTACTATATACTATGAAATATCTTTAATTTAGCTACATTTTTATGACAATTACAATAACTATCAATATCAAAAAATTAAAAAGACTTGGATTTTTATAAGAAAGCAAAGATACCATTCCTCATATAAGATTTCAAGAAAAGTATAAAATATAACTTTGCTATAAGATAAAAAATAGCTACCCTATATAATTATAAGGAAGCTATTTGCTATAAAAAATTTTTATTTACTATTCAATAGATTTAATAACTGGTATTTGTTCACCTGCTAATTTCATATGATAAATTAATCTTTCTGCCATATCTTTTTTTATATTTTTATACCTTTCATCATATACTAAATTATCTAACTCATATGGATCCTTCTCTAAATCATAGAGGAAATCTTCTTCATAAATATCACTATCCATATATTCTCCACCATTTTTATTAGGAGCATAAACACTGTAAAGATACTTTTCATTTCTAACACATCTGCCAACTCTGCTTTCACTTATTTGAGCAAAAACCTCATTGACACGCCCCTTAGTATCTCCGTCCACTATTTTTTTAAGATCTTCTCCTATCATATTATTCTCTACATCTACACCGATCATGGATAGAAAAGTCTTTGGTAGACTAGCAGTACTTACTAAATCCTTGATTCGTTTGCCCCCTTTAAATCCTGGTCCAGATATAATTAATGGTACATGTAAACATGCTGAATGACATGAACGTTTGTAATCATCGTACCCATTAAGATGTTCATCCCTATTTCTGGTCAAAAAATGTGAACCATGATCAGAAGCATAGATTATTATAGTATTATCATACAGACCTTTTTGTTTTAATTTATCTATAACTTTACCAAGATTATCATCAACACTCTTACAACATCCTAGATAATCTGGATACATCTCTTTTGCATTACCTTCTAGAGCTTCTAGGTCTCCTGGTAATTTGAAATCTTTAAATTCAGTTTTTGAACCATTAGGTCCTTCATAACACTTCCTGTCATTCTGATGGTGAGGTTCAATATGTGATATCGTTAAGAAAAATGGCTTATCATCACTTATTTCATCAAGATAATCCAATGCATAATCTGTAATGCAGTCTACCCTATATCCTTTAAATTCACACTTATTATTATTCTCATCAAATACATAACCATCATATCCATGAGAAGTAAATTCTAGAATATCAGATACTCTCCAATAGCCTTTATATCCCCCTCTTCTCTCTAAAGGTATTGCGCTGGTTTGATAATCTATAGTAGGTTTACCTTCTAATTCACCATCACTAGCCAAATGCCACTTTCCAACATATGCATTGTCATAACCCTCTTCTTCAAAATAATTAGCTACTGTTTTTATATTGCTTGGTAATGCAATACTGTTACGAAAACATCCTGTTTGTGTTGGATAGAGTCCGCTCTGAAATACTGCCCTACAAGGTCCACATACTGGTTGTGCTGTGTATGCCTCCTCAAAAAGTACACCTTCTCTTGCAAGTTTATCAAGATTAGGAGTTATGTTAAGTTCCTGTCCATATGAACCTATTGTATCCCATCTTTGCTGATCACTAAAATAAAAAAGTATATTAGGTTTATTAGTCATCTTAATACCTCCCCATTATGTATTATTTTGCCTTTTTTGCATTTGTTCTTATTATAAGCCCAACAACTGACATAATCAATATTATAAATGTTATATAAATACGCAATAATGCTAAGAAATATCTAAATCATAGATAAAACATTTGTCATTTTCATAGCTTTTAATGAAAAACATATAAAAAGCAGAAGATATAATATTGAATTACATTTCTGCTTTATTTTTCCTACTGTATACTATGATACATGAGATATCTTTTATTATTATATTTTTATAAGCATTAAAAAATAATCTTAACTACTGCTTATTAATCTTTAAGTCATATACATTATCAATCTTATCAAGAAATTCATCCATATCAGATGATATCGGATAATGGAAAGAATTTTTAATATATGCTGATAGTTCCTTGTTATTATAATTAATATCTGATAAATAGTAATCCATTAAAGAATTTAACACGACAGGCATATTAAGAGAATGATATCTTTTTAATACTTCTGAACTACTAAAGAAAAAATCAAAGAAAAGTTCAGCTTCTTCTTTATGATTAGTATTATCCATTATACTTATATACTTATGCTCTGAATAAGAAAATTTGATTGCTGAATCTTTAAGAGGTACAATTCCAATATTGCGTAACCAATTATTGTCCTTTTCAATATAGTAATAAATACTCGATAAAGGCTCAATAGAATATGCTGCTTGTCCTGAAAAAAATGGATGTAATCCTACTTTTCCATAATCATATGGTACAATATCAAAAGACTTATACATAGCTGATAAAGCTAATAAATCGTTATTAAATACATCTATTTTAGTAACATTATAATTTGGAACGTTATCCCTGATATGCAAAAATGAAGAGAAAAAAGTCCCTTTAGAAATTAAAGTCGGTATTGAAAAAGCAACTTTATCAAGATTATCATTAATAAAATGGGAATTAATATCGGCCATATATGTTTCAAAAGATTTTATATCTTGAATTTCATTAATTACAGGAATATTAATATCTGACAAAAAATCTCTTCTATAAACCAATATTTCAGGATCTATACAGTAAGCAATACCGTATAAATTATTATTATATACTCCATAATCAACAGCACTTTCTACAAAATAATCTTCTTCATATTTACCTATATAGTCATTAAGATTATATAAGCGATTTTCTGTAGCATAACAATTATAATTATGCAAAGACAGGCACAAAACATCAGGAGATACTTGATTAATAATCTCAGTGTTCATATAGTTCAGAGTTTTTGTGTCACTACCTTGTATCATCTTTAATTCAACATTTATATTAGAATTAACTTTTTCAAATCTCTCTATGGCTTGGGTAAAATATGTATATACCGCATTACTTGAATCTTTAACCCATATATTTAAGGTTATTCTATCATCTTCATCATTAACACTTACAGATTGATGATTGTATAATAAATACACTACACCTAATACAATAACAATAATTAATATACTTAAAAATGTTTTTTTAGTTAATTCCATATAATCACCTTAATTCTATAATAATTCTAGAACTTGTACTAATAGCTTCATATAACACTACAGTTAACGGTATAACTTAAGATATTCAGTAGGTGAAACTCCTGTCTTCTTTCGAAATATCTTGGAAAAATAACTGTGATTCTGATAACCTATCTGAAATGATATTTCTGTAAGAGATAAATTACTTGTACGAATTAAAGATTTAGATTCTCTAATACGTAAATCAGTAATATATTCATTAATAGTATTTGATGTTGCTGCTTTAAAAATATTACACAAATAATTTTTATTAACATAGAATTTATCTGCAATATAATTAAGGGATATATTATCTGTATAATGTTCTTCAATAAATTTAATAATATCTTTTATTAAATTAGTAAACTTATCATCAATAGGTGTACAATGCTTTTCAATCTCATCAATTATAAGTATAAACCATTCAATAGCCGAAGGAACATCTTTAATTAAATTAATGAAGGCACTATTTATATATTTTCTGTTTCTCAAATATGTATTTAATGAACCTAACTGTTCAAGCTGATATTCAATAAAGAAAAATAAATCCCTCATAATATCCTGTAAATAATTAATAGGTATTGATTTTTTACTGTTAAACGAATTTACAATATATTCTTTCAAATCCATGAATTTACGCAGTTCAAGGTATTCTTTCATTTTTTCCCAATCAAGCTCTAAAATATCTGCTTGTTCATTATTGTCTATTGCTGAAGTAAAACTAACTAAAGAATTATTATTTATCTTAACTCTATTTAAAGTTTCATATATATTATCAATGTCTATAGAGGCTTTCAGCAAATAATCACTAGCTCCATATTTCATGCTATCACGTACATATGAATAATCATCATAACCGCTAAGAACAATAACTGAGATGTTAGGATATGTACCTTTAATTTTTTTAGTCAGCTCTACACCATTCATTACTGGCATCTTTATATCTGTAATAACTACATCTAAACATTTATTTTTCTTACACAGTAATTCAATCTGATTTAATGCATCTTTACCATTCATAGCTTCTCCAATAACTCTTATCCCTTTTGACTCCCAATCAGTCATACTGCTAAAACCTTTACGTAATAATTTTTCATCATCAACAATCATTATATTCATAAAAACCCCTCCTAACAACTATACTTTACTTTCAAAGTAACTGAAGTTCCTAGATTCTCCTTACTTTCATAATGAACACCATAATCTGTTCCGTAGTATAATTTTATACGATTATTTATATTATTAATTCCAATATGATTAAAACTAGATTTGTTGTTACTAACTTTTGTTTGTTCTAAAATATTTGTTAATGTTTTTTCACTCATTCCAACTCCATTATCCAATACTTCTATATACAAATCTTTTCCCTCATGGTATGCACTGATAGTGATACAACCCTGTTTACCCAGTGGTTCAATACCATGAAAAATTGAGTTTTCAACAATAGGCTGTAATATTAGTGAAGGAATTAAATTATTATAATAACTTAATGGAATATCATAGTTTATAGAAATTAAATTATCAGTTCTTATATTTTGAATAAAAACATAGTTTTTTATGTTTTTTATTTCTTCCTCCAGAGTTATTAACTTATCCATACTATGAAGAGTCTGACGAAGTAGATTAACCAGACAATTTATAGTAGGTTCAATAAGCTTATATTGGTTAGTCCATACAAGACACTTAATAGAATTTAATGTATTATATAGAAAATGGGGATTTATCTGCATAGCTAATGCGTGTAATTCAGCCTTCCTTCTTGCCTCATTTTCTTCCATCAACTGGTCTATGGTAATATCTACATCATTAATAAGCTGCTCATACCCAGTCATTATATTAATAAGAGAAAAATGATTGTTATCCCGTTCATTATCAGAACTCATAAATTGTCTTTGAAGTTTATTAGATAATTTTTGTATTGGATAATAGATACGTAAAGCGGTTATAAAAATTCCTATAGATACAAGCATTATACAAGCAATATATATGTAAATAAAATTTTTTTGAAGCTTATTAAATTCTTCATTCATATTTTCAGATGGAATTAATTTAGTTATAACCCAGTCACTAATAGAAGATGGCTGACTTATGTATAGATATTTTTTACCGTGATACTTATAATTATTGACTAAAGATTCTGATTGAATTGGATAAGCTGTATCTTCTGGATCAAGTGAAGGAGTTATAGTACGATCACTTGAAGATATAATGTTACCATCTGAATTCTGAATCATTAGAATCTCACCTTTATCTAGAATCTTTTTATATATATTATAGAAGTATTTCTCATTAAGTTCAATAATAATAGTGCCATATATATTATCTGATATATAATTATTAAGAGTCTTAGTACCTGCCAAAACTGTAGAAGTACTATCTTTTGAAAAATAACTACGATTAAGAACGTGCCAATTTATCATATCTTTGTGCAATAGATTATTCTGATACCAATAACTATTATATACACTTGTAGCACTTAATTTCGGAGGATTATCATTGCTGGTAAATATATTGTTATTTTTACCTATTAAAATTATCTCACAATTAATCCAATTAAGTGAGGAAATGTGTTCAACTAATATATCTTCCACTATCTTAGTTGTTTTTATCTTATTATAATCTGATGAATATTGCTGAGTTAAATACATTTCAAATAATTTATTATTATTATATGTATTAATTATAGAATTAACTTGATCAGTAACTCTTTTTAGTGTCTGGTCCAATTGTTGAAGAGCCGCTAAATTGCTAGAAATAATCTTGGTTTCTGTATCACGTTGATAAGAGCTGTAAGTAGTATATCCAAGAAAAAGTAATGGAACAAGTATAACAAGAATAATTAATAAAATTAGTTGCATAAATATACTTTTTTTAAATTTACACAAAGATAGGACTCCTCTCAATAATACATTAAATTATTAATATACTGATAATCAAATTTATTATCCTTTATAAGTTATTCTTTGTCAAGATTGGTTGCTTTAATCGATTATAGGATCTTTTGATTGATATAGGTCTGACATATATATCATGCTTAATTAAACCCATGACACACTAAAAGAAGCTGTCTAAAATATAGACAGCTTTACTACACTAATAGTTTTAGTACATCATTTATAATCTTTTTATTATCTACTGTCTTATAAACCTCCACTTGGTATTATCTCCTGTATTATTACTATTAACCAGATTCACAGAATCAGTACCATTATAATGAAGCCACATTCCACTACTTATATGTTGAATTCTTGACCAACCCTCTCCAGCATCAATAAGCTTCCACTGTACATTAGCTCCACTCCATATATCCTCTACAAGATTTACATCCCAATCTATGTCACTAGATGAATGTAGTCTTTTTATTGTAGAATCATTACCAATATTATTAAGATGAAATCTTGTTGCATCATATTCTAATTTTTCCCATTTAACTTGGTCTGTATCTGTAATTGGATCTGTCATGTCTACATTATTATTATTAGATTGTAGAATCTTTCCTGTTGATTTATGCTCAATTTTATATACCGCTGGTATTATCGGTGGTACAACATTATCATTATTACATATAGTTTCCAATTCGCTTAAAAAGAAACTATAATCTTTATCAGGACCATGGGTAGTAAATCTCACACTTTTAATATGATCAATATTATTATAAAACTCTGCTTTTTGTACTTTCAACTCATTATTAACCAATACATCATAAGTATTATTACTAATATTCACATCCAGATGAATATTATACCATGTATTAGACACTATACTACATATATCATTCCAATTTCCATTACTATCTCTGTACTTTAAACAATTAAATTCATATTTTAATGTAGGTCCCTGAGTTCCACAATCATCTCTCATATTATAAAAAACTGTCTTCATACTATCTGAAGTCATCACTTTTGTATTTATACTAAATTCACCAAATATAGGGGTAAAATTTCTAATTATATCTGTATTCCCCAAACCATTATCACTCAATTGTACACTTTTATCAGCAATTGTAGGTATTTCTTGGATTGTAGCTTTGCAATCTCCATCATTAGTAACATTAAATGAAGGAGGTTTAACCTCTACAGTATCGCCATTAAAGGTATCAATAAAATCAGTAAAAGGTTTAGGTGCTTTCTCAGGCATAACTGGAGAAGAAGGCAGTCCCCCTTCATCCTTATGAAATCTTATAGCAGTCATTGAATGTGCTGGAAATATATAGTTAAAATTACTAGATGCATTATCTATAGTTTTACCTGTTATCTTTACTCTGTCATAGTATTTAGAATCATTATATGTATAAATGCTAGATCCATTTAGTGTCCAAACTTCAGCTTGTGTATAAGGATCAAAGTTATCTAAATTAATATTAACTGAATAATCGTCACTAGCATCATAATTATTTACTATAATATCGAGTACTGTTTTATCATTATTAACAGCTGAAACAGCTTCAACTAATTGAACTTTTCCTATTAATGCTGAAGGTGATCCATTAATTGTTGTAGTAATGTAATTTTCACTTAATCTTTCTCTAAACATTTTAAAAGGTAGTGCATTTGCATTTACATAAGTTCCCTCTTCTACTGGAGCAATAAGCCCATTATCAGGTGAATAAGATGTGTTTTGAGTATCATCACTATCAGAAGTATTAAGCATATGTCTTAATGCATATTTAACAGAACCATTTTCTATTAAACTAAATAAGAATTTAGAATTAAATAAAGAAGCTGTTAATGATTTCAAGATATGTCCTTCATATCCTGATGGACCTTTAACATTCTGGTCAAATATACCCCATTCTGATAATACAGGTTCTTTACCATATTCATTTGTTTTAGTATATTTAGCTTTATTCAATATATCATAATAAAATGTTTTACCTTTTAAAATTTTACTTATATGTTTATAAGGATGTTTAACATATGCATCAATATTATCTCCCATATAATTGCCTGCAAATTCTCCAAAACAAATTTTTATGTTTGGATCCACAGCCTTCATGGCAGCAGCTAATGCATTAGCTCCAGGCTTTACTACTGTATACCCTACAGTTATTGTTTCACCTGATTTTGGTATATTGCCATTAACACCATCACCAAAAGTAATATTACCTGTATCATAGTCAAATTCATAATAATTACCTATACCTGCATTTGCTAAATCATTTACTCGTATCCATGTAGTTAATCCTACTTTAACTGTTTCACTACCCTCTTTAATGGGATTTACTACTGTATACCATTCCTGATCTGCAGTTCCATCTGATTCATGATCTGACCAATCATAATATTTAACCGCATATCCCATCTTCTTATTACTACCTACTATTTGTCCTGGTGTATAAGTTTCTTCTCCTCCATTTGCATATTTTTCTGCTTCATCAGTCCATCTATAAGTCCAATTACCGAATTGTTCATTACCTAATTCCCAATACTCAATAGCATATGGTTCTTCATGTCCATCCTCTGCTCTTTTTGATGCCCAATCAATACCCCCATTTGGATTAGAACCATCATTTGATGAATTCATATATTCAACATAATCCGCAGCTTCTTGTTCATTAACCATCAGAACAGGAACAACCATTATTGATGTTGCATCATTCCCTAAACTTTCCACAAATTTCATATGCTCAGTGATACCATATGATGAATTATAAGGTTTATTTTCTCCAAAAGGCGATATCCAAGGACCTCTAGTTTTCCAATCACCGATTCCATCCTGCCATCGTACAGTATTATTTATAGAACCGCCTGTCCATCTTACAACAGAAGTCCCTATGTATTTAGTTGAGTTAACTACAGGTTCGTAAAGTTCTCCATTCCCTTTCCCTGATGTGTCCCATGTTCTATAACCTGCATTACCAACTCTATGATTGACACCAAAAAGATATGGACTGATTTTGTGCTGTACATCATTTGCATCTACACTTATTGCTATTGATGACGCACTTACTGCTATAGTTGGAATAGATGCTGTTACACAAATAATTAATAACATTAATAATAAACATTTTTCTAAATTTTTTTTAAACATAAATTCCCTCCAGAAACAATTTATCTTAAATATTTTATTACTATCTATTGATTGGTACGATTGTCGGCTCTTTTTCTCCAGCTAATTTCATATGATAAATCAATCTCTCAGCCATATCATTTCTAACGTCTTTATAATTATCGTCATTTACTAAATTATTTAATTCATAAGAATCATTTTCTAAATCATAAAGAAAATCTTCTTCATAGATGTCACTATTCATAAACTTCCCACCATTTTTATTAGGTGCATACACACTATAGAGATATTTTTCATTTCTAACACATCTTCCAACTCGACTTTCACTTATTTGAGCAAAAATCTCATTGCGACGCCCATTTGTTTCTCCATCTACAACTTTTTTTAGGTCTTCTCCAATCATTGTATTTCCTACGTCTATACCAATCATTGATAATAAAGTCTTTGGTAAACTGGCTGTACTTACTAAATCCTTAACTTTTTTACCACCTCTGAAACCTGGTCCAGTTATAATTAATGGTACATGTAAACATGCTGAATGACATGAACGTTTATAATCGTCATATCCATTAAGATGCTCATCATTATTTCTTGTTAAAAAATGAGAACCATGGTCAGATGCATATATGATTATAGTATTATCATATATCCCTTTTTCTTTTAATTTATCTATAACTCTTCCAAGATTATCATCAAGACTTTTACAGCATCCTAGATAATCCGGATACATTTCTTTTGCATTACCTCCAAGAGCTTCTAAATCGCCAGGTAATTTAAAATCTTTAAATCTAGTTTTCGAACCATTAGGTCCTTCATAGCATTTTTTATCATTTTGATGATGAGGTTCAATATGTGATATTGTTAAGAAAAATGGCTTATCATAGCTTAATTCATCGAGATAATCCAATGCATAATCTGTAATACAATCTACCCTGTACCCCTTAAACTCACACTTATTGTTATTTTCATCAAATACATAACCGTCATATCCATGAGAAGTAAATTCAAGAATATCAGATACTCTCCAATAACCTTTATATCCACCTCGTCTTTCTAAAGGAATTGCCCTGGTCTGATAATCTATAGTAGGTTTCTTCTCTAGTTCTCCGTCACTTGCTAAATGCCATTTCCCAACATATGCATTATCATAACCTCCTTCTTCAAAATAATTAGCTAATGTTTTTATATTTTGGGGTAATGCAACACTGTTCCTAAAACATTTTATTTGTGTTGGATACTGTCCGCTTTGAAATATTGCTCTGCAAGGTCCGCAAACTGGTTGTGCTGTATAAGCTTCTTCAAAAAGTACACCTTCTTTTGCAAGTTTATCCAAATTGGGAGTTATATCTAATTCTTGTCCATAGCAGCCTATCGTATCCCATCTTTGTTGATCACTAAAATAAAAAAGTATATTTGGTTTATTATCCACTTTTATCCCTCCATTTGATTTTATCCTTTAACTTTCTGTTTAGCATTTGTTCTAGTAATTAATACAACTACTAATATAATTAATATTAAAAACACTATAGAAAATGGTCTAGTTATAAATATTTTCAAACTACCATTTGAAATTAATAAAGATCTTCTAAAATTTTTTTCTGTTAAAGAACCTAATACTAACCCTAATAATACAGGTATTGTTGAATACTCAAATTTGCTCATTATATAAGCAATAATACTAAATACAATTGAAACACCTACATAGAATAATGATTTCTTAATTGAATACGCACCAGCAAAACAAAAAACAACAATGATTGGAGTTAAAATTTCTGTAGGTATTTGTACAACTTTTGCAAATAATCTAGTTAAATATTTTCCTTGTATAAACATAAAAATATTAACAAATATTAGACCGACTATAATAGCAAAAACAGTTGTTCCATGTTCCTTAAAAAGATTTGGTCCTGGTGTTAACCCATTAATCATTAATGCTCCAAGCATAATAGCTACTGCACCATCTCCTGGAATTCCAAGAGTTAAAAGAGGTATTAATGTTGCTCCAGTAACCGCATTATTAGCAGCCTCTGCTGCTGCTACTCCTTCAATAGAGCCTTCTCCAAATTCCTCTGGTTTTTTGGAAATTTTTTTTGCTACGTCATAGCTAAGAAACGATGCCATCGATGCTCCTGTTCCTGGAATAATACCAATTATAACACCAATAATAGAAGATATAATTGCAGGAATACCAGTTCTCTTATATTCCTTTTTTGTAAGTTTTCCGCTATCTAAATTTCTTAGAGCTTCTTCAGCAACTTTACTTTTCTCCCTTTTATCTTTTTTATATTTTCCCCTATGTATTATTTCAACAAGAGCGAATAATCCTATTAGTACAATTACTAAATCAAATCCACCATATAGATAAACATTATCAAAAGTAAATCTCATAGTACTTCCGCTGATTATATCCATTCCTACAAAAGAAACAAATAGTCCTAGACATCCAGATATTACTCCTTTTATTAGACTTTTACCACTTACACCAGCAATAATTGTCAAACCAAAAGTACAAATCAAGAAATATTCAGGTGATCCCATTTTCATTGCTACTTTTGCAACCTGTGGACCTAAAAATAATAATACTAACGCACTAAAAATACCTCCTACTGCGGAAGAATTAAGAGCAATATTCAATGCTTTTTTGGTAAACCCTTTCTGAGATAATGGATATCCATCAAGCATAGTTGCCGCTGCATGAGGTGTCCCTGGTGTTTTAATTAAAATAGCAGATATAGAACCACCATAACTGCCCGCACAATATATTCCCAATAAAAACATAAAAGAATTAATTGCATCTAGGTCATAAGTAATCGGCAAAAATAATACTAAACAAAGCATAACTGTAAGTCCTGGAATTGAACCAAACACAATTCCTAGAAATAATCCTATATTCATATAAATAAAACTACTTAAGGAGAAAAACTCCTGGAAACCTGATATAATATTCTGTAACATTTACTAACCCTCCTTATGGTAGTTCTACATTTAATGCGTTTTGAAACACTAATGTTACTGCAATTATTATTACTGAAACGGTTACATAATATTTCCAATTTTTACATTTAAAAAATACAAGCATAACTCCTCCAAAGATTAATGAAACTAACATAAATGGTAATACGTGAAGTAATAACCAATATCCTAACAGCATTAATATAACAGCAAGAGACTTCCTTTCTTCTCGTAAATTAATTTCTATTTCTTTGACTGGTTGTTTCTTAATAATTTTCACTATTTCTTTAATAATAATAAAACCGCTACATAGTCCCATTAATCCAATTATAAGTCTAGGGAATGTTTGCGATGAAATTTGTTCATTTCCTTTTACTGCAATTTGAGAAGGAATTAAAAACCATATTACAGCAGCTACAGTAAAAAATAAAATTGCACCCACCAATTCTTGTTTAATCTTAATTTTCATGTTCACATTCCTTTCAGCTTTATGTATATATTAATATAATTTTTAAAGATAGGGATGCTAAGCATCCCCTAATCAATTTTAAATTCATCACTATATTATTCAACTAATTCTGCATATTTTTTTGCTTTCCCTACACATGATTCAATGTATTTTTGAACTTCTTCTCCAGACATTATATCAATAGTAACTCCCATATTATCAGCTGAATCCAAGAAATTTTCATTTTCTAATATAGATTTTAGAGCATCATATGTTTTATCTACTATAGCTTGTTCTGTTCCTGCTCTCATAAATACTGCACATATATTAGTCATCCATGTATCATATCCATAATCAGCAACACAATCTAAATTATAAACTTCATCTACTAATTTTTTTTCATCAAATGCAACCACTGGATTAATATCTCCCGATTTTACAAATTCTTTAGCCAATGAGGCATGTGTTACAGCAAAATCTACTTCTCCTGAAATAGCCGCTGTTAAAGCTTCATTAGCTCCTTCATAAGGAATAATTGTATATGTAATTCCCATCTCGTTTAAAAGAGCAGCACATTGTAACGCCTCCGAAGATGCAGTTCCATTAGTACCAACCTTAATAGTATTTCCTTGTTTGAAGTATTCTTCAAGGGTTTCTATACTATTAACATTAATATTAGGATTTGCAGATAATACAAATGTAGATGAGTAGATATTAATTACTGGAATAAAATCATCGAATTTATATGCAACTTCAGAAGTTAATGGAGCAATTGCAAAACTTCCTTCACCGCCAAATATTAATTTATTTCCGTTTGGCTTTTCCTCTATATATTGTGTTAATGCAACAGCTCCACCAGAACCTAATATATTATCCGCAAGTAAAGGTTGTCCAAAAGCTTCTTTTCCATATTCTGACATAGCCCTGTTTACTTGATCTGCCAACCCACCTACTGCCCATGGACATATTATTGTTAATGAATCTGTAGGCCAATCTTTAGTTGATACCTCTTTTTTACCACATCCCACCATTAGTACTCCCATTGCTAATACTAATATAAATGCAAAAGATTTCTTTAATATTTTCATTTTTTCTTCCTCCTTAATTATTATGTTAATTTTTGCTTATATAACTTTACTAATAATATATGTATATTGTATATTTTTTTGTATAATATGTACAGATAATATATTATCATAAATAAGTACAATATTCATGATATATTTTAATGAGTATAACAAAATTCATTTCCAGTAAAACAATATTCATTTATAAAGTCTAATGAACAATTTTATGAATAATCCTACCTGATAGAAAATAGTATCTATGATTAACAGTCATTGATTCCATTTATTAAAAACAACAAAAAAGCAGACGATATATTATATTCATATCTCTACTTTTTTTATAACCCGTTTTATTTATATTTTAATCATTCAACTATTTTTATTGCCGCTAAAGAACTTCCTACATCAACTTCCTCTTTACTCAATACTACTATTTTATTTTTATCATATCCTGTTATTTCTAATACATTCTTATATAATTCTTGGAGTATTTTATTACCACCAATAATGAATTGTATTTTTCCCCATTCCATTTCGTGTTTAATGGACTGTATATCCATATAACCTATAGCACCAGCAATAAAATTAGCTCTTTCATTATCAGTTGTATCAGATAATACATCTAATATCCTAACCATAAAACAAGTTCTAGAAAAACCATACTCAGAAGCTGCTTCAATACCCTTACAAATATATTTTCTGTCAATATGCTCAATTAAATCATGTGGAAGTGAATCAGCCAAAACTGTATGTTGTGATATAGCCTTCATCATTTCTCCTGAGAGAGTTGTACTGCACTTAATTATTTTATTATCTTCTACAAATACAAATTTTGTGTGAGAACCTGGTGAAACATATATAAATTCACTTTCACCATAAGACATTGCCCTTACAGTTTCTGTCTCTTCTCCACGCATCATATCAACTTCATAAATTTCATCGCCAGATTTATTCTTAACTCCAGGAATGAAATATATAGGTTTATCAATTATATCAGTGAAAATTTTCTTTTCAACATGTTTCCTTAGATCATCAACTCCCACCGGTGATTCAAGATGAGGAATCTCCAATAAACCTAGATTTGATGTAATCATACCGAAAGCAATTATCTTATCAACATCTTCTACATTGATATGTGTATTCTTCATACAATCGTGTATACCTGACTTTATGGATTTCTTCAATTTTTCTTTGTTTCCTGTTATGGCTGTATCTCTTACACCTGTATCAATTTTAGACTCTCCCAATATTTCATCATCACTAATATATCTGATTCGTGTATTGGTGGTTCCTGTATCTATTGTAATATAACTCATAATATGCCTCCTAGCCAATATCAAAAGTTAAATTTCTATAGACTCAACAGTTTTTGTGTATTCTTGTGCCAATTCTTTTAACTTATCATATTGATTATTCTCTATAAATTTTTTGTTAACAAGTGAACCACCTACTCCAACAGCGATACTTCCGCATTCAAGGAATTCTTTAATATTATCTAATCCAATTCCTCCAACAGGCATTAATTTAACATCGTCAAGTGGCCCTCTCAACATTTTGATATATTGGATTCCCAATGCTCCTGCTGGGAATATCTTAACTATATCTGCTCCCCATTTATCCGCCATTACAACTTCTGTAGCAGTAAATGCACCTGGAACGGAAATAACATTATTTTGTTTACAGTATTTAATTACATCTTCATGTAGACTTGGACTAAGAACAAACTTAGCACCTGCATCAATAGCTCTTTTTGCATTTTCCACATCAAGAACTGTACCAGCACCTATTAAAATTTCGTTACCGAACTCTTTCTTTATATCTTTAATTATCTCTACAGCATTATTAGTATTAAAAGTCACTTCTACACACCTGATCCCACCCTCAGCCAATGCTTCCACAACTTTTAGCCCTTTTTCTTTTTCTATACCTCTTACTATAGCTATAATTTTAGAATCATATATTTGTTTCAAATAATTATCCATTTTTACACCATCTTTCATTAGTCATATGCTTATTATGTATCAGCTGTTAATAATACCAATCTATTATTTAGCCCTTTTAACTTTTTTCTTAATTTGTTTAAAAATAGGTGTACATAATGTTATGAATGCGAGTACAAGTAATACTGCACTTATAGGTCTGGTAAATAATATGCTGGCATTACCTTGAGACATCACCAAAGACCTTCTCAATTGACTTTCTGCCATAGGGCCTAATATTAAAGCTAATACTACAGGCGAAGCAGGGAAATCAAATTTGCTCATAAAATATCCAATAATACCACACACAAACATAACTACAACATCAAAAAAGTTATTATTTATAGCATATGAACCAATAATGCATAGAACAAAGATTACTGGTGTCAATACATATTTAGGTATAGATACGATTTTAGTAAAGAACCTGATACCTAGTAACCCAAGTACAAGCATTCCGATATTAGCAACAATAAGTCCAACAAAAATTGTATATACAAGTTCACCTTGTTCTTTGAATAATAATGGTCCCGGCTGTAACCCTTTCATCATCAACGCACCTAACATGATAGCAGCAACTGCATCTCCTGGAATACCTAATGTTAGAAGTGGTACCATAGCTCCACCAGTAACACCATTGTTGCCAGCCTCTGGTGCCGCAATACCTTCTATATGCCCAGTACCGAACTTTTCAGGATGTTTAGAAAATCTTTTTGCTTCATTATATGATATGAATGCCCCTATATCTGCTCCTGCTCCAGGAATGATTCCTGTAAAAGTACCTATAATTCCAGATCTTAGAACAGTAAATTTAATACGCTTAATATCACTCATAGTCGGTAGAATTCTTGTAATTTTCTGTTTCACTTTTACTTTTTTCAGCATATCTTCAATACTCAGAAATGCTTGTGAAAATGCGAAAAGTCCTATCATTATAGGTATAAATGATAACCCGTTCAACATATTTATGTTACCATATGTAAATCTTGGATAACCAGTAATGGAGTCAATCCCAATCATTGAAATCAAAAGTCCTACTACACCTGCTATAAGACCTTTTACCATGGACTTACCTGCAATACTGGATATAATACTAAGTCCGAACATAGCCAATGCAAAATATTCTGGTGCACTGAATTTAAGCGCCAATTTTGCAAGTTGAGGAGAAATCAATATAAGCATTATAGTACTCACTATTCCTCCTCCGAATGATGAAATAGTAGAAATACCAAGCGCTCTTCCTGCTTCACCTTTTTTAGCAAGTTCAAATCCGTCTAGTGCTGTTGCCGCAGCTGCTGGTGTTCCAGGTGTTCTAAGTAGAATTGCAGAAATTGAGCCTCCATAAATAGCTCCAATGTATATTCCCAATAACATAAGTATTCCAGAAACTGTATCCATTCCAAATGTTAATGGAAGGAGTAAGGCAACTCCCATCGTAGCAGTAAGTCCAGGTAATGAACCTATTGCTATACCTCCGATTACCCCCCCAAAAATACATAATAATATACGAGGAGTAAAAGCCATAGCGAAACCATGTAACAGTAATTCAAGCATCAATATCTCTCCTTCCTAATTCATCAATATTCCCATAGGTAATGGAACTGATAATAAACTTACAAAAACACCATATACAACACTTGTAACCATTATTGATATAACTGCATTTTTCCAAATACTTTTCATACCGTAAAACCTTATCAATATAAACAATAACAAAGGAGTCAACAACAAAAATCCTATTTTGTTAAATAAAATCAAATAGATTGCGATAATCCCCATTGTAATATAACTTTTTTTAGCATTTTCATCATGCAGATTAATCTTTTCAACATCTGCTTTATTTATTAACGCTTGTACAACTAATATTGCACCAAGCACAATGGCAATGATTGCTAAAATTCTTGGAAAAAAAGCTGGTCCAGGCACATTATTTGAGCCCTCTGGAAATCCTGCTGTCATAAAGAATACGTATACTCCTATAAAAATGACTATACAACCTGAAACAATATTCCCTTTTTTCAAATGAATCACCTCTATTTTAAGTTTAAAAATAATAGGTAGATACAATAAACTACCTATTATCTATTGAACATTATCCTGTTTACTAAAATTGATTATAATAATAACCATCCTATTTTACATATAAAGGTAAATAGAAGAAATTAATTATTTAACCCAAATTTTTCTATAAGTTCTTTGAATAACTCTTGGTCTGCTTTTATTGTCTCACCAAATACTTCATTATCTTCAACCTTATATCCAAGACCTAGATTATTAAGAACTTCTTTGAAATCTTCATTATTAGCAGCATTCATAAATCCTTCTTTTAATATATCCACTACTTCATCTGGAGTATCTTTTGGTACCCCTAATCCTCTCCAAGTACCTATTGATAAATCATGACCTTGTTCTTTGAAGGTTTTAACTTCTGATAGCTCTTCTATTCTTTCATCAGATAATACTCCTAGAACTTTAAGTTCTCCATTTTTCACATGAGGCAATACTTCTGCTGGACTAACTGTGACTGCATCAATATGTCCTCCTAGAAGCGCAACGGTAGCTGGTGCTGCTCCATCAAAAGGAACGTGATTGAACTTAGTATCTGTCTCATTCTCTATTCCTACTGCTGCTAAATGCCATATTGCTCCCACACCAGAATTACCTATCTTTATTTCTCCTGGATGCTCTTTGGCATACTCGATAAATTCATCAAGTGTATCCCAAGGTGCATCAGCTTTAACTGTAAGTGTAGCTGGGTCAGCATTTATTTGTAAAACAGGCTTATAATCTTCATATGTAAATGTAGCAACTCCCAGATTAGGAAGTGTTGTCAATTCTACAGTTATCATGGTCACAATATGTCCATCAGCTTTAGCATTAGCACCTTCAGACATACCTACAGCACCACCGCCACCTGTTTTATTAACAACAACTACTGATTCGTCAAACTCATTTTTTGCGGATTCAGCAAGCGCTCTCGCTACAGTATCAGTTCCTCCACCTGCTGAAAATGGAACAACTATTTCAATTGCTTTAGTTGGGAAATCAACCCCTTCCTCTTTGGTTGTATCATCAACTTTTGTATCAACACTCTCTTCTTTGCTTGAACATGCTGTAAAAGACAAAATACAACATATCAATGTAAATATACTTATGATCTTTTTCATAGCCATCCTCCTAGGATATTTAATATTTTCTTTCCACATCATTATAAATCCAAAACTTACATTATTGAATAGATGGTATTTACGAATAGTTATAATTATTTTTACATAAAGTCAACATCAATGTACTATAAAATATTACTATTAATTATATAATTTTTTTTACTAATTTGTATGATTTTTTTTACCAGTTGATTTTTTTTGTCATATTAAAAGGATTATTGCCAGAATAAGCGAATACTGTTAAATAGTTCTATGAATTATTAACATGATAATACTTCCTAATAAATCTATGAAAAGAGTTTTCTATAATGAATAATAATAAATCACTAAAAAATAATACTAAACAGTCCAATATAATTAATACATTAAATGTATACCGAAATTCCTTAAGATACAAAATCCTATTATTAGTTGCACTTACTGCACTTATACCTTTGACACTCTTTGGTGTGTATCTATATTCATTTGTACATAATAATATATCCTCACAGAGTATAAATAAAGAATTAACCAAATCCATTGAACAGATTAATGATAGTATTGTTCTAAAAATACGTATGATCGATAACACATTCACTCTACTATTGTCTAACCAAGAAATACGAAATAATCTAGAAAATATTTTAAGCAATGAACAAACATATTATTTACGTGCTTTGACACAATTAAATATAGAAACAGAATTGAAGTATTGTGTTCTCCATGATTATGCTTGGTCAAGTGAACTAATAACTTCAGTTTTTATTTTTCAAAGTAATGAAAACCATTACCACCTATTACGAAACTACTTACCTAATGACGGTATTATTGAAGACCATTTAGATTTTATAAATAATCGCCAAATACCTATTACTAATGGATTTTCTATCTCACCTTCACAATCTTTTGATACCATTTATTTCATGAAAGATATAGAAACCCTTATTTCCCACCATAGTCTAGGTAAAATAGTATTAGGTATTGATGAACACATATTAAACAGTACGTATAAAAAAATAGTTTCTAATCCTAATTGGGTTTCCATAATATATGATGAAGCAGGTACTGTATACTATCATACGAATAGGAATATGATAGGTTCAAAAATTGAACCTGAGATAAATTTCATTAATAGCAATGATACAGTAAAAGAAATTGACTACGATGATGATAAATATTTTATTATAACAAAAAATATAAATGACCTAGGATTGACCTCTGTTCTCATGGTTCCAAAAACAGAAATATCCTCTAAACTAAACACTATATTGGATAAATATTTATTTACCATATTCTTAACTACTATTGCATCAATTATCATTGGTATCTTTTTAATCATTAATGTGACCAGACCACTAAAAGATATTATTAAGAATATAAAAAAAGTCAGCCAAAGTAATTTTACTCTAAAAATTCCAGAATACGATTGTATGGAATTAAATGAAATAAGTATAACCGTCAATGATATGATTGATAAAATCAAATACCTGTTCAATGAAATATACCAAAAACAGCTCCTTATAAAAGAAGCTGAATTACAAGCTCTACAAGCTCAGATAAACCCACATTTTTTCTTTAATGTTCTAGAAACCATAAGTTGGGAAGCACTTGCATGTAAAAATCAAAAGATATATAAAATGATTAACTCTCTTGGAAAATTAATTCGTGCTAATTTCACATTCAGCAGTAGGGAAAAGATTAAGATCAGTGAAGAATTGGAATATGTAAAATTTTACTTACATTTACAAAAAATGAGATTCAGTGATAAAATAGACATTATTGTATCTATACAAGATGATTCCATACTTGATTATTATTTACCAAAGCTCTCTATACAGACTATAGTTGAGAATGCCATAATTCACGGTTTGGAAAATAAGATAGGTAGTGGTACTCTAGTGATTCTCATTAAGAAAAACAAAAAAGAACTTGAATTCAATATTATGGATGATGGAATAGGTTTTGACACATCCACTATATATATAGATAAAGACAATACTTCTATAAATTCCAAACGCAAACATATAGGATTAAAAAATGTGAATACCAGATTAAAACTAATATATGGTAATAATTATGGTATATCTATATCAAGTAAAATAGGTAAAGGCACTAAAGTAAATATTAATATTCCATTTGACAAAGGAGATAATCAGCATGTATAAAGTTATAATAGTAGACGATGAACCATGTATTCGTAATGGATTAATCAATTTTATAGATTGGGAAAGTATAGATTGTAAAATAATCGGAGATGCAAGTGACGGTAATACTGCTAAGAATCTAATTATAACTGAAAATCCAGATATAATAATAGCAGATATCAAAATGCCTGGTTTAAGCGGCATAGATTTAGCTAAATATATATACGAAAACGATCCTAGCAAAAAAATCATTTTGCTTACAGGTTATTCTGATTTTGATTATGCCAAATCTGCTATACAATATGACGTAATAGATTTTGTACTGAAACCTTCGTCAACCGAAAGTATTATAGCTGCAGTAAAGAAAGCCAAAAAAATCATATCAGAAGAACAAAATAGTAAGTACAAAATCAAAACATTAAATGAAAAAATCTCAGAAAACTTACAGGAAATGCAAGAAAAGTTTATTATCGACTACATAAATGAAGCAGTAGATAATAACTTGGATATAGACGATAAAATGTTTGAATTGAATCTTGACATCCATACCTTTTATATAATGATTTTTAGTTTTAACACTACCTGTAATAAAAAACTTCCTAGCTGCTTTATGAAAAAATTCAAGAATATGTTATCTACGTTATTAGAAGATAAAAGTCACATAACTGTCACTTGTGAAACTATGACACTTTGTACTTTAATATCTTTCGATAAAGAAAATAATCACTTATCGGAATATCTAATTTCACTATGTGATAATCTAATAGAATCTACTAAGAGCTTCACTGATTGCTCAATAAATATAGGTATCAGTAATCAACATAAAAATCACTTTGAAATTCCTATCGCATATGAAGAAGCTTATGAATGCTCAAGTTATCGATTTTACGATAAGAGTAGTATATCAATCTATAGTGAGTATACTAACAATAAATCTCAATCTAAAGTAAATAAAGCATTTACAACTATTAATTCAATCATTGAATTAATACAATATGGCAACTTAGAAAAAGCTACCTTATTGATGCATGAACTACTAAATGACCAAAGAAGCAAACAAGAACCCATTTCATATATAAAAGCCAGTAGTCTACATATATGTTCATGTTGTTCCAGACTGTTGAACACTTACAACATCAATTTATCTGATATCATATCTGAATCAAAGGACATATATAATGAAATCATACAATGCCAATCTATTTCAAGATTATCAGATGTTCTAGAAATAATCTTGAAATCAACTAATGAAGCATTGATAAATATGTCCTTACAAAGTAATAGTGTCATAAAAAAACTATAGACTATATAGAAAATAATTATGTCCATACTATCAAATTAGAAGAACTAGCTGATATTGTCCACGTCAACAGTTCCTATTTAAGCCGTTTATTCAGAAAGGAAACAGGTGAAACATTAACTAATACTATTACAAAAATAAGAATAGAAAAATCTAAGCAACTATTAAAAGCCTGTGATGACAAAACATATAAGATAGCTTCTATGGTTGGCTTTGAAGATGCTGCATATTTTTCTCATATTTTCAAAAAACATACTGGACTTAGTCCATCCGAATACAGAAAAATCAATACATGATTAAATATTTAGGTTTTCTAGTTTGTTTGTCTTGGTTAAAGAATTGAAAATTATTGTCATATTTAGATTATTCAATTTCTAGTTTTTATTAACCAATTTGATATTGTTCCTAATATACCAGCTATTATACAACTTGATAATACTGTAACAATTATAACTTTCATATCTAATTCATAAACGTTTAATAAATGTAAAATTATGGATAATAGAAATATTAATACATAATCAATCCATCTCTTTTTTTTGTCTTTATTATATATCATCTTTTATTATTAACCTCCATTATTATTATAATACACATAGGCATCATAATCTAAGTCTATCTGATAATAATTTTTGATACCTTTCCATTATCTATTTCAACTATAAAAAAATAATTATAATGGATAGTCATTATTCCATTTTCATCCACCTTGTCAACAAAATGATCAGGTACCCATTGCGTACTTCCATACAAATCCCAATATTTTTCTATACTATCTCCCACTCTTAAACCCCTTGAAGTCTTATACTTATCCGTTATTAATACAATTGAATATATCTCTTTTGGAGGTATTTCTTCATTAATCACATTATTAGTCATAAGTGCTACTTCCATATCTCCATCGGAATAAACCTCAATTTTAAATAGACCATCCTCAGATTGATCTACAATACGACCAGTAGTTTTAAATCTATTTCTAATATTTTTGTCAAGAGAATTAAAATCGCTACCAATTACAAATTTATCCACTCTCAGACCATCATTTGAATCATAAAAAATAATTCTATTTCGTTCAGCATCCCACAATGAATTAGCAACCAAACAAAAATCAATATAATCTGCGGGAATAAAAGCTGTATTATTTTTTATTATAGGAACACAATTTTTTGGATATGTTGGATGAATAAAAGCTTCTCCTGTATCTGTAAGAACCTTTTGTTTACCTATCCATATTTTTGAAAAATAACCCTGATCATAACCCAGATCATTTATCCTTTTTATTGCTATTAAAACAGCTTGTTCGTCTTGTATATATGCTACAATCCCACCGTATAGATCGATAATTTCTCTAAGTGGTACATAAACAGTACCATTTTCAAGAAAAGGTGCATTATTTAACGTTATTGGTTCACCGTTTAATAATGCTCTTTTACTATTAACTTCCATACTAATACATACACTATCAGTGCCATTAGTTTCATGTGCAGCAACAGGCAATGCTTGAGTAAAAATACAAACCATTACGCTAGCATAAATAATTCTTTTAATTTTGTTAACCATATAAACCCTCCTATATTAAAACCTATTATTTATATATTACCATATTTTTTCATTAATTTATTTTTTAAGTTTATCAAGTACCTTAAGTAATTCAAGGTATAATATCAAATATATCATAAACAATCAGACAAATCAATTATGTATTAAGTGCAATTACATTTTGCTTTAATGGTGATACTATCAGTTATTTAGCCAACCCTCATCAACTATATATCCACCTCGTTCTCCACCTTCAGGTCCCATTTCTATTATATAATCAGCTTCCTTAATAAATATGGGATTATGTTCTATAACAATAACGGTTGCTCTATAATTAGTTAATTCTTTTAAGATAAGCAATAGTTTTTTTACATCTTTATCATGCAAGCCTGCTGTCGGTTCATCTAGTATATATAATACATCTTTTGCTTTGCCAGAACATAGATTTCTTGCTAATTTAATTCGCTGTGCTTCTCCTCCTGATAAAGTAGTAGCGCTTTGTCCTAGTTTTATATATGACACTCCAATTTTATCTAGCATATCTAGAATAGTATATATATTCTTTTGATCCTCAAATATTTCTTTTACTTCTCTTATTTCCATATCTAATAAATCGGCAATAGAATACCCCTTATATTTCACTTGTAGAACTTTACCTATATATTTTTTACCTTTGCATTCAGTACATGTAGTAGATATATCAGGCATGAAATGCATTGGAACAACTGTGCGACCTAAACCCTTACATTTAGGGCATTGTCCCTTCTTACTGTTGAAACTAAAATGTTCTTTTGTGAGTTTATTCTTCCTAGCCTCATCTAAATCAGAATAAAAATCTCTAATTAAATCAAATACTCCTGAATATGTTGCTGGATTTGATCTTGACGTTTTACCTATAGCACTTTGACTCACGAAATGTACTTCTCTTATATTACTTACACATTCTATTCCTTTATATTCTCCCTGAGACTCAGTTTTCTTATTTAGCTCTTTTTGAATTGCAGGATACAAAGTCTGTGATATTAAGGAACTCTTACCTGAACCGCTTACTCCAACAACACAAATCATTTTTGATAAGGGTATATTAATGTCGATGTTCTTTAAATTATTCGTTGATGCACATGTTAATCTTAATAGTCTATCCTTATCAACTGATTTGTCTATAGGTTGTAGATATAAATCATATCTGTGACTAATTAGATTATTTTTATGATGATGTGTTTCAATAACATTATTTATATTATCTTTTCCCTCTTTTCTGATTTCCTCTGCTCTTATAAGTTGCCCTCCATATTTTCCTGCTTCAGGACCAATTTCTACTAAATAATCCCCTGCTTCAATAAAATCTTTCTTATGCTCAACTATGATGATAGTATTATTTAGTTTTTTTAGCTCTTCTATAGTCCTTATTAGCATTAAATAATCTCTTGGATGTAGTCCTTTAGAAGGTTCATCCATTATATAAAGTATATTTGAAAGCCCTGAGCCAAATTGTGCTGATAATTTCAGTCTTCTGGCTTCTCCCCCTGATAGAGTTGGTATACTTCTATTAAGACTTAGATAACCTAACCCTACCTGTTGAATTTTTTTAAGGTTATACAATAATTTAATGAATATTGATTTTGTCTTTTCCCTCTCTACATTATCTAAACTATTATAAGTTGTATGACACCAGTCTCTCAGATTATCTATATTCATGGAAACAACTTCTGGATAACGTTTATTACCTACATATACAAGACGTCCTTCTTCTTTCAATCTTTCTCCGTTGCAAGAACTACAAGTCTTCTTTATTAAATAATGTTCTAGGTATTTGATAGATTTATCACCGTTCTTACTTTTCAATAATCTGTACATTATATTAACAGCACCCTCAACAGGTCTAGTAATAATTCCTTTTCTTCCATTAGAATTAACATAATCAAGAGTAACTTCTCTCCCATTACTACCATAGAAAAGTTGTTTCTTAAAATCATCCGTAAGTTCCTTAAAAGGCACTTCCAGATCTTCATTCATATCCTCAGCCAATGCCAATACTTCTCCTTTCATCCAATTGGCATTGGGATTCTCTCTATGTTTTCTCAGATTCCCCCACCATGTTGAAGCACCATCTAAAATAGATTTATTTGGTTCCTCTACAATGAGATTAACATCTATCTGCATTTCTTTACCTAATCCTTTACAAGCAGGACACATGTAGTCAGGATTATTTTGACTAAATAATGATGGTGTCAATGCAAAAAATATAGCTTTGCACTTACTGCAAACATTATTTTCTGGAACTACTTCATGGCAATATGGACATATCCTTCTACCGATTGTAGCAAATAATAGTTTTAGATATTCTCCTGCTTTGGATACTGAACCTACTGTTGACCTTGGATTCATGACTAAATTTCTCTGATCGATGGCGATTGCAGGCTGTAGTCCTGTTATCTTCTCTACTTTAGAATCATTAAGGTTATTGAATGTATATACACTAGATGCGATAAGGTCCATAAATTGTTTTCTGCTTTCGTAATAGATGGTATCAAATGCAAGACTTGATTTTCCACTACCACTAACTCCTGTTATAACTGTTATTTTTTCTTTTGGTATTTTTAATGATATGTTCTTCAGATTATTGATAGATGCATTTTTTATGACTATCTCATTAGAACCTGCTTGGTTCAATTCTAAATTTGATGGTTCTAGTTCTTGTATAAATACATGTTTGGCGGCAACCTCTTTTTGATTGGTCATATTTTCTATCCTATTATCTAAATTAGTTTCTTCAAAGATTTTATGATTGGTCCAATGCTCTACCCAATCAGGGACTTTGACATTATTGAAGATAGGAACACTACTGTAAGACATGATCTGTAGGATTCTAGTGTTTTCAAATCCATCAAATCCACAGACTTCAATAAAATGATTATACTTATCCACAGATTTGACCTTAACAACTGTGGATGCAATTGGATTGGGTCTTACAGGTGATCTTGTAGCAAAGACTCCACTTCTTGGTGCATTTTCATATGGAGGAGTGACCATGCAAATATTTCTTAGCTCCTTTTTATTATGTTTGTGGAACCACCATAAGATCCTTAGATAATCCCCTTGATGAATATTTTCAAGAGCTGATGCCATTTCATGACCTATTTGATTATTTGATTCTTCAACATGTATCACACTTTTTTTATTGATATACATGTATTTTCCTATCTCTTGATTCTTGAAGGGAATAATCACGGAACGTTGTTCTTTGTTGTATCGTGAAGATAGTTCTTCTGTTATTCTTTCTTCACAAGGGAAATATGCTTTTATATCTATGATATCGCCTGAGATTTTACTTCCTTCAACAATTATCTCTCCTGTTTTTTCATTAACATCATTAATTCTAACTCCATAACACATAAGTCTTTCTTCTTGTTTCGTAAATATAAGGCAATGACTGAAATAACTTAATTTAGTAGCTGCTTTTTTATATTTTTCTATGAGTACAATTTCTGTCTTATATTTATCTGTGGTTTCTGATTGTTTCAGTAAGTTGTAACCTCCAATTGCTTGAAACTTTATTTCTTTCATAATTACCTCCTTATAAGGGAGCTATCGGTATAAAAATATCAACTAATCTCTCCTGGCTATTTTCATTGTTTTCTGGTGGATAATATTCAAAAGATAGTCTATCATCTGGTACATAACTACTTTCAGGTAACCATTTCGACAACATGTAATTCCAAGCCAGCTGATATTCATCTGGTTTGATAAAGAACTTTCCAACTGCATATTTACCACCTTCTAAAATCATACTGCCAAATTCATCACAAGTCCTTATATTCTTATTAATTGACATACACACACTCATTCTAAGCTTATCTTCACTAGTCAGTTCCCCAAAATCATGATAAACAGCAAACCACTGCGAATCTTTTTCTAAATAGTTATGAGAAACTACATATGAATATAGTTTATTGAATAATTGTTCAAAAAGTTCACTATCTCCTGCATATGAACCAGTATGCCTTGTATAGATTGCTTCTATAGGATCAATAATCTGAACAGATAATTTTATAGGTCTATTATAGCTGATTATATTGTCATACACTTTTCCATTTGTGCTATTATTCGTATTATTATAATTGATATTCGAGTTTCTATGAATTGTATCTCTATATGATTTATTTGAATTTCTATAGCTACTGGCACTAACGCCATATGTATTCTTGAAAGCCTTTGCAAAAGATGCTTGGTTAGCATAGCCAAGTGATAGCGATATATCCTGTATTGATCTGTTTTTGTTAGTATCTAGAATAAATGCAGCTCTTTCCAAACGAAGTCTCTTTATATAACTGTACAAGCTCTCTCCTGTCATCTGTTTATAGATTCTCTGGAAATGGAAACGTGAAAAAGATGCTATACGAGCAAGTTCATCTATAGTCAAATCTTCTTCTAGATTCTTTTCAATGTAATCTTGTACCTTATTGATATTAGATATATAAGTTAATCTTGATTTATTGTAAATGAGTTCCATCATTTCACCTCTTCGTGCTATCTAATATAATTATAAGATTAATTCATTTTTAAGTCTATTCATAATTCGCAAATAGAAGAAACACCTATATTTTTATTCTCAAAAGCCTTTTAATTAAATAAGAAGGTTCTAATTTCTATTTTCCTTGAAATATTTTATGAGACGTAGCGAATACATAACTAAAAGAGACTCATCCAAAATGAATTTATATTTAATATCTCAATAAATCATTTTAAATAGTCTCTTTAATTTTAATTCATTTTATTCAGAAAGAAATCCGTTAAAATTCCAAAAAAACACAATGAAATAATTGTTCCGACGCCAACTACTCCTCCTAACAAAAAACCAAAAGCGAGAAATATAATATCACTTGCTAATCTAACGAATTTGTATCTAATATGAAATCTATTTATAACAAATAAATGAATACTATCTACTGGTGCAGCTCCTATTTTAGCATGTATATATATACTAACACCCAGAGAACATATTATTACAGATATAAACATAATCAATACATTAATCATCTGAGGTGGATTATCCGGTAAAATCTCACTGAATATCCAAAAAAACATATCTAAGAAAACCCCAGGAAGTATACATGCCAACATCAAACCGAAATTAATACTTTTTTTATTGAAGATAAATAAGAATATACACAACAAAATATTTATTGAAAATGTAGCCTCACCATAAGTAATGTAAGTAACATTATGAACTCCATCAATAAAAACAGATAATGGATCTGTACCAAGTTGCGTATAATAACACAAAGCTATTCCCATCCCACTTAGCATTATTCCAACACAATACTGAAGAAATTTTTTTATATGATTTTTATTTATTTGATATATCATATTCACATGAATTGTCTAAAATCAATAGTCTGTGGTGGATTTATAGTGGATTTTATTTCATTCAATAAATCCTCATCATATTTTACGTTATTTTCTTCAGCTATCATCATTGCCTTGAATTTATACCAAGTATCTACTATTTTGGTATCTCCTTCTCTCAGTGAAGAAATCTCTTTACTGAATACTTCATCTAGAAATTCTAATTCTCTTTTGTTCAAAGCAATATCACACATTAGAATCTGCAACCTATCATTATCTTGCAATTCTTTTGCTAAACTCTTATAGAATTTCCATGCTGACTCATCCTTATTGCACTCAATAAGCAATTCCAGATATTCTTTTGCGTAACTAAGTTCAATATCATCATCTAAAATATCTATGGCCTTTTTCATGTATAGAAATGCAATATCCAATTTTTTTACTTGTATATAGTAATAAGCTATATTTCTGTAAGCCAAAGCTGTTGGTGTCAATTTTATGGATTTTTCCCACATATCTATAGCTTTTTTTCTTTCTCCATTCTCATAATATATATTTCCCAAATGAATTATGGACATCACATTAGTCTCTATATCAGTACTTTTCTCTAAAATATACTGCCATTTCTTATCTACCATCCAAGAAGCAGGTAATTCTGAACCTTTTATTTTTGGCATCATATTATACGAAAGCAAATGAAACCAATCATCTTGCTCTTCTGATAACGTTTCCTTAGGGAAAATCAAACCTTTTGGAATATCTTGTTGATTATATTTTTTACGTCTTTCTATTTCTAAAGCACCCCATCCTGAACCATGATATATAATTTTTTTTGGCGCATGTTCAGCAAGTTTTTTCATTTCTTCATAGTACTCGTTCACATCGCTACTATTTATTTTATTTTCAACACACTTATATATTTCTTCTTTCTCTAATTTCCAATCATCTCTCATATTATCCACTTTCATATTTGTGGAACTGAAAAATTCCGCAAAGTCCCAAACTGTATTTGGAGGCATATCAATTCCATGTTCCTGCGTATTTGCCATTCCTGATTGAAGTTCAAGATAAGCATCTGTATCATTTGCAGATAGTAGATGTTGCCAACTCTTACCACCCTTGTGAGTTCCCCAGCAAAACATTTTCTTATAATGAATTCTGTTGGACGAACGTTCAATGAATATATCTCCATTATTATATTTTACTGCTTCCCATGGTGTATCATCATTCTCATTCTGGAAAAAATACTCTATTGATGTTTTGAATTTCTCAGGATATGAAACGTCCATATCGCCAAAAGAATAAATATGAGGCATTTGTCCATATCCATATGCATGTTGGTTATTTATCTTTTTCATTGTTTCCACATCTTGATATATAATGTCATTGGAACCAGAAAACACTCTGATATCTCTTTTTTCTTCAACGGCAATATTTGTCCACCAATACATAGGTATAGTATGATTGTTATCGTTGACTATCCTCACATAAGCACTCAAAACATCTCTACCTTCAGGCAAATGAAAGTCAATATTCCAGAAAATGCTTTTACATCTTTCATATTCATACATTCTAAGAAATTCATTTCCATCATCATCTTCACATATGGCAAAAAACATAGGAGAGCATGTTGAGAAAGTATGACCGTACTGTGCAATATTCCATTCAATGCCACCTGAGAACCAAGCATCCCTTATAGCCAGATTCGCAGGTTGGAATATATTGTTTTTATATAATAGTTCTTTGCCTGTACTCTTATTTTCAAGAGAATAGAGTCTTCCTCCGTAAGCTGGAAGAAAAGTTGCTTTCAGTTTATCATTTTCGAAAACTATTGTATCGATATCCACTAGTCTCCTGTCCCTCGTATATCTTTCCTGCATTCTATATGGAAGAACTCGTCGTCCAGTTTCATACCCGAATTTTATCTTATGTTCTTCTTTAAAAGTACCATTTTCAACAACAGGTCTATTTTTAACCATATCCCTAAACATAGGTAGTGGATTTTCCCCAATAGGAATATTACCTTGTATATATAACTTATCTTTATAAATTGACATAAACCATTCCTCCTATCCTTTTACAGAACCACCTGTTATACCAGCTATGATTTTTTCTGATAAGAACAAGTATAATATGAACGTTGGTAAAAATACTATGACAACAGCGGCAAACATCCCTGCCCAATCTCCTGTATATCTCATTGATTGAATCATAGAGTATAATCCAACAGCTACAGGTCTCAGATCTGTTTTATTTGCAAATATCAGTGACATAAAATATTCATTCCAAATAGTGATAAAATTAAATATTGTGACTGTAATTATTCCTGGCTGTGCTAGAGGTAGCATGATTTTCCAGAAAGTCTTTAATTGTGAACATCCATCTATCGCAGCTGATTCTTCCAAAGATGAAGGAAGATTCCTGAAAAATGGTATCATAAAAAATATTGTAAAAGGGACATTGATACATATATATAATATTATCAGTATGATTCTTGAATCTTTTAGATTCATATTTGTTATCAATGAAAACAAAGGCATTATAATCATTATTTGTGGAATCCCCAATGCCGCAACAAATAAATTCTGTAACGCTTTTTTCCCTCTAAAAACAAATCTAGCCAGGGCATAGGCACATGGAGCACCTATTATGATAACTCCAAAACATGCTGTCACCGTATAAATGATTGAGTTTATGAAATACTTATAAACATTATGGGTAACTAAGGCATTATAATAATTCTCAAAATGCACTCCTGTTTTTAATAATCTATCCGAAAATATTTCTGGAGTAGTAGAAAGAGAAGCACATATAATCCAACAAATCACTACAAATGTAAACAAGCACCAGAATCCAATGAATAGGTATCCAGGCATACGCTTGATATCCGTTTTAATACTTCCGTTTTTCTTCATTTTTTTCTCCTTCCTAGAATTCCACATCTTCTTCTTTTATCAAAAGATTAGTAAGCGCAAAAACTATAACCACAATGACCATCAATAAAACTCCAACCGTAGCTCCTAGACCTACATTTCTATCTGTAACAATCATATTGTTTCCAAATATGGATTGATACATATATACCATAGGTGTCACAGTTCCAGGAACAGGATTCAGCATAGAGAATACTTGTGACCATACAAAAAATCCTACATCACTGATTGTCCACAATACCAATGTTGTCTTGATTACCCCTTTCAACAAGGGTAATGTTATTCTATAGAATTTAACGAAAATATTAGCACCTTCTAAGGTCGCCGCTTCATAAAAAGTAGCTGGTATCCTTTCAATACCGGATATGTATATAAGCATAAAGTATCCAACCATACCGAAATTGAAAGCTATCAGCATAGCCCAGAATATATTATCGGGAGTTGTCCATTTAATGGCTGCTAGATTTTCTAATCCTAAGAACTCAAAGAGAGTTTTGAACAAACCGTATTTCGGATTATACACATACTGTATCCACATAGTACCCATTGCTACAGCAGATACAACATTAGGTAAATATATGACAGCTCTAAAAAATGATTTTCCTTTTATACCTGATGTTAAAATAACAGACATAAGCATTGCAATGACAAATACGATAATACCTCCAAAAAACCATATCTTAATGAAATTAATCATAGATTGTACGAACAAGTCGCTTTTCCAAATGGCAATATAATTATCCAAACCTACAAATTCCCATTTATGTACTCCATCCATAATATTTTTGATATTGAAGAAACTCATGAAAGTGGTACGAATCGTAGGATAAAAAAACACCAATAAATAACATAGTAAAGCAGGTGAAACAAACATTAAAATGATAGGTAATTTATGTTTTTTCATATCAGCATTCCCCCAATTATTTTTTCATTTCTTCAATGAATCTTTCTGCTGTCAATTCTCCACTCATTAGTTTTTGAAAATTAGAAATTATAGTAGGCGCCAAATCAATATTAGATGAGATACCACAACCATAAGGATTCCATTCTGTAGCGTTTTCCAAAACTCCTTTTGCCTCCTGTAATTGTATTGGCCAATTAGCGTCATTACTTGAAGGCATTCCCATTGATGAAGCAGCTAATTTCTCATCCCATTCTCCTGTTGTGATATGAGCAATCAATCTGAAAGCTTCTTCTGGATATTCGCATTCTTTATTTATCGCATAACACTGAGAACCAAAATTCAGATTCCCTATTGTTTCAACTCCATCTTTTACTGCAGGGTAGGAGAACTGCCCCCAGTTGAAATCAGGACCTGTAGTTCCTAGAACTTCATTTGGTAACCATGAACCGTTAACATACATTGTCACATCACCTGAAGCAACTTCTTGTTGACCAGCAGGCCAGATGTTAGAATCAATATTTTTTGAAAAATAACCTTGTGAAGCCAAATGCTCATAGTCTTCAGCCATTCGTAGTACAGCTTCGTCATCCCACATAGCTTTTGATTCATCAGCTACTAATTCTTCTACCCATTCATATCCTTTTATTCTTGATAAATGATAACCGATAAGTGCATCTGCATAAGCATCATCTGTGGTCAAAGGCGTATGTCCTTTTGCCTTCAGTTTTTCACATACTACCAAAAATTCTTCCCATGTCTTTGGTGTTTCTGTAATCCCAGCATCTATAAAATGATCTTTATTATACATAAATGATGTTATATACGCTTGGTAAGGAATCGCTTTCAAAGTACTATCGTCACTAAAAACCTTTATTAAGTTCATCAAATTATAATTAATACACTCTTCATAGGCTTTTCCTTCTGTTGTGGGATATGGTTTTTTCACATAGTCATCAAGAGATAAAGTATAATCGCCCCAATTTTTCACCACACGCTCAACATCCTCATCCCAAATATCAACCGCTTCTTTTTTATCAAGGGCAGGTTGTAAAGTTTTCCTGATTTCTCTACCACACCATGTAATATTAACTTGAATATCTGGATTAATCTTCATAAAGTCATCCACAGCCTCTTTGATAACTTGACCCTGTATCTCTGTTTCATTCCACATAGTCCAATACTCTAAAATCTTTTTGTCAGATACATCATTTTTACTTACTGTTTTGACCTCTTCACTTTTCTGCTTTTGACAACCAACAAATACATTCAAACAACACATTACCACTACCAATAAAACAGTTACATTTTTTCTCTTCATGTCTTACCTCCATTTTGTAATCATTTTAGATACTTTTTGTTTGTTTTTGCTACATATTTTTCATTATACAGCAAATTCAAGATGATTTCATCATCAAAAGTTAACATTATGTGTATTTTTCTATTTCATTCTACTATTTTTTTATCTATTTGTATTTGTATTATAATGTACTATATTTGTACTATTTTGGAATAAATACGAATCAATAGGGACGGTCCTTTTTGATTCAAAAAGGACCGTCCCTATAAGATATAGCTATTAAGGTTTAAATAAAAAGTTTCTTAACATTATAGTATAATCATTTTATGAAGAACATAAGTTGTAATCGTTACTATAAAACTTAGACTATGAATCAAAAAAATCCGCCCCCATTGATTCATTTAGTTTATAGTCTGCATTTTTAATCTCTTAAGAGCAAATGCAAAACTTATTATACACATGATAACAAATAATATGATTACTGGTAATATATCCATGAATATGATTGTTCTTCCCATTATAAGACTTCTTAATGCATTGATTACGTGTGTTAATGGATTCAGCTTGACAGCTATCAATAATCCTCCCGAGATATTATCTATGGAAAATAATGCAGAGCTTAGAAAAAATATCGGTAATACAATGGCATTCATAATAGTTTCATATATTATTTCGTTTGGAAGTATAAGACTTATTGCATAACATAGTCCTGACATGAAGAAAGCTGTCATGAATATTAGTATTATCATAAGAATTATACCTACGATACCTGATTCTATTCTTACTGAAAAGAAAAGACCTGTGATACATAATATTGCTACTTCTATAAAAGATAGAACTACCGATTCCATCATCTGTCCAAGAACAATAGAAGTCCTTTTTACTGGAGCAATCAGTATTCTATAGAAACTACCATTGGATTTGGTAATGAAGTTAATTATACCTCCACTACATGATGAAGCAAGAATAACCAAAACCATAATACCTGGCAAGATAAATGCTGTATAATTGCCTATTCCCTTATCCTGCATCGTTTGTCCTGCAACAGTACTGTAAAGTACAAGCCATATGAATGGTTGTAGAACTGGTATCAATATGGAAATTGGATTCTGACATCTCCATTTCATATTTCTCCACATAAAATTCAACATACTAATCCCTCACCCCTATTCCTATCAGAATTAACTAATGATACAAAAACATCTTCTAAAGTAGGTTCTACAATTCCAATAGATATGAATTCCATATTATTATCTATCATCCATTTATTTATGAGCGTAAGAGATTTTCTACTATTTGCAACACCTACAACAATAGAATTTTCTTTTATATTACTCCATTTAATAAAATCAGTATTATCAATCATCTTTTTATATTTTTTTGCTTTAATTGCATTAGGTAAAACTACACGTATCATATTTTGCCTTATGATATTTCTCAAACTAGATGATGTTCCTTGAGCTATTTCTTTACCATTATTCATGATACAGATATTATCACTTAACTGGTCAGCTTCTTCTAGATAATGAGTTGTCAAAAATATGGTAGTATTATATTCATCTCTTATTTTCAATAGCATTTCCCACATTCTATTTCTTGACACAGCGTCCATACCCACAGTAGGTTCATCCAGAAATAGTATCTTAGGAAGAGATACCATATTCATAGCTATATCAAGTCTTCTCTTCACCCCTCCTGAGTAAGAAGAAGTTGGATATCTCAGATAACTCAATAGCTGGAAACTATCAATCAATTCTTTTATTCTTTTTTTTGCAGTATATTTATCTACTCTATACATTCTGCTTTGGAATGTCATATTTTCCATTAATGACAAATGTTCATCTATGGAAACACGCTGTGCCACACAAGCGATCTGTGTGCGTACCCAAGCAGGTTCTTTACATAAATCTTTTCCTAATATATTTATTTTACCTGATGTAGGTTTATAAAAAGTAGTTAGTATATTGATTAGTGAAGATTTACCTGCCCCATTGGGTCCAAGTAAAGAAAAAATCTCACCTTTTTTTACTTGAAGACTTAAACCATCGAGTGCTTTTACTCCGTTCTTATACTGCTTAACTATTTTGTCAACTTCAATTGCAAGCATTATCTTCCACCTCTTCAATTGGGAATATTATTTCCGTAATATATTTATCTGGATTACCTTTTATTATTAAGCCCGGTCCTTTTATATAGACTTCTCTCCAAGGTGGCTGTATTTTATATTCATTTTCTTCTATATACTGTTTCATTACTTCATAAGCTGATGGAATTTTATCATAACCTCCTGTATGTGTAAGACATAAAGCTTTTGATCTAGGCAGATTTTTAATTATTACTCCATTATCATTTGGTGATTCTGCTGTAGGAACACATAATTCAATCTCGCCTATACCTGTTTTTTCATCAACTTTATAATAATTGAAGAAAGGAGCTCCATTTGATTTGCCTTTTATCGCTTTAAATACATTTGGAAACTGTTTAGCAGCCTTAGTAACCGGTCCATTATAACGTATGACAGCTACTCTTACTGGCTCAACATCTATAATTCTTATATCATAATCCATTTATTTTCCTCCTTAATCTTATTTACTGCAATCCATACTTGTGAACGGTTTACCCTAGATTTTTCACTAATGGGGTACACTTCTATATCTGGTAATTTGGCATATTCATAACTAGAGAATGGAAGCCACTCAGTCAAAAACCTTTTGTATACTTTTTGAACAGTATTTGGTAATGGACCGACGCTTTCAAATATTACCCATGTAGCTTCTGGAATTTCTAATTCATACATATTTTCTGGAACTTGTTTATCAGTTGAAGCTCCAATATAATAATATATCTCTGTTGGGTTTTTATACGCTGTAACACCTAAGATTCCATTAGGATCTTGGTCACATAATTTACATATCTCGTGAAATACATCACTTCTTAATGTCTCATCCCATAATTTTGGTACAATCTGAAAATTATGTTCTGAATCTTCTTTTAATGGTACTCTTATACCAACAATCCTAATGGCTTTTCTTTTCTCAACTCTATAGCTCATGCTTTCACCTCCAATTACATTGATAGAAAATCTAATCGGTGGATAAGAATTCAATATGGTACCTTCAACTCTTGCAGCTGTTGGAGCAACTGAGTGTACACTCTGAAATGCTCTGTTAAATGAAGTTGGAGAATCATAACCATACTTAGCTCCAATATCCATGACTCTCTTATCACTGGTCTGTAATTCAAAAGCAGCTTTTGTCATCCTTCTTCTACGAATGTAACTAGACAATGAAATTCCTGCTACATAGGAAAACATTCTTTGAAAATAATACGTTGAACAACAAGCTATTCTTGCAGCCTCATCATATGATATATCACCTGCTAGATTACACTCTATATAATCTATGGCTTTACTTAAATTTTTTATCCATTCCATGTTCCTTACCTCCATAAGCAAAGTTTAGCACAATATAAATTTTATATCTTCTCTTTTTCTGCTCACTTTTGTAAACATTATTTTCAGACTTTACAGGTATATTTTTCATGGTATAAACGCAAAATAAACAATATATTCTAAAAGAGGGAATCGCTATGAAAACAGCTATAATTGTTGGTGCTGGTATAGGCGGATTAGCAACTGCTGCAAAACTATCCAGTAAAGGATATAAAGTAACAATATATGAAAAAGATAGCAAGATAGGCGGAAAAGTCAATTATATAGATGCAGGTAATTTCAAATTCGATTTGACTGCTTCTATTTTGATGACACCACATATATACCAAGAAGTTTTTGATTATGCAGGAAAAGATTATAAGAATTATTTGAAATTTATAGAATTGAATCCCATCTATAGAGCTTTTTATTCAGATGGAACTTCTTTTGATCTTTTTAGCAACACCAGTAATTTAACTAAAAAACTAGAAGAAATATCCAAAGAAGATTCTATGGGTTATTATAAATTTCTCTCCAATGTTTATGAAAAATATATTATCGCTGAAAAGTTTTTCCTTAATAATTCTTTTACCAGTTCTCTGGATTTTTTCAATTTCATATCTTTACAGAAAATGCTTAAAATCAATACTTTATCAAGTTCATATAATCATATTTCCAAATATATTACTAGTGAAAAACTTCGCAATCTAATAGCTTTTCAATCTTTGTATGTGGGAATATCTCCTTTCGACGGACCCAACATCTATAATCTAATACCTACAATCAGCCAATTATACGGTCTATGGTATCTTGAAGGCGGAATGTATTCCTATGTAAATGCTTTGGAAAGATTGATATATGAATTGGGTGGCAAAATAATTAAGAACACCGCAGTTTCAGAAATTATTATAGAAAAAGGAACCGCTATAGGTGTAAAAAGCGTTTCTGGTATAGATAGAGCAGACATTATTATATGTGATGCTGATTTTCCTTACGCCGTAAAAAATCTAATTAAAGCGGAAAGAGCAAAAGGTAAATACACAGATAAAAAGATATCCGAGATGAAATATACTTGTTCCACATTTATAATGCATCTAGGACTTAAAAAGACATATCCGAAACTATTAGTACACAATATCTATATCGGAAATGATTTCAAAGAAAATATTCAATCAGCTTTTATTGGAAAACTTCCGAAACATCCTTCCTTATATATTTATTGTCCTAGTAGAATTGATAATACTATGGCAGAAAATGGCACTGAATCAATAAACATTATGGTCCGTGTCCCTAACACATTAAATAACAATATCATTTGGAACGACTCCACCATCAATTTAATGCGTGAAAGAATATTTAACGATCTTTCCAATATGGAAATTCTATCAGATATACAAGAAAATATAATATATGAGAATATAACTACACCTCAAGATTTTTTAGAACGATTTAACTCCTATGGTGGTACAGCTTTCGGACTAAGTCCAACCCTATTACAAACTAATTACTTCAGACCTCATATAAAATCCCCTACAGTTAACAATTTGTATTTCGTCGGCAACTCCGTCCATCCAGGAACAGGTGTCTCCATCGTACTCCTCTCCTCTAAACTAGCCGTCGAAGAAATATTGAATCAATAGGGAATCAAAAAGATCCATCCCTATTGATTCTATTTTGATATAGGAACATTGTTATTGCTGTTGCTATAATTATTATACTTCCCAATATACTTAGTCCGTCTGGTAGTTCACCCCAAACGATAAATCCCATGATTGCAGCAAAGATGATAGTTGTGTAATTGTATATAGATATTTCTGCTGCTGGAGCATATTTATAAGCGAAAGTCAATCCATACTGACCAATAGCTGCAAATACTCCTGTCCCTATCAAATAGAGCCACTGCGAACCTACAGGCATCTGAAAATTAAGTATCGTTAATGGAATCATGGCGATAACAGAAACGAATGAAAAATAAAATACTATAGTTGACGGATTTTCCTTATTCTTTAATAATCTTACCAACGTATAAGCTGCTCCTGCACATATTGCAGAAAGTAACCCAGATAATGCTGGTATTATATCAAAACTGAATTGTGGTTTAATAATTAATAGTGATCCAATAAATACAAACAGCAATGCAGGAATTTGAATCTTGGATAGCTTTTCTTTTAGAAATACGTATGCAAAAATAGTAACAAAGAAAGGCGATAACTTATTGAGCATGGCTGCATCTGCCATTATTAAGTTATTTATTGCATAGAAGTAAAAAACAACTCCTCCTAATCCTAAAAGAGATCTTCCTAACAAATACTTTTGATTTTCTTTTTTTCCAAACATAGGTGTCTTAGTTTTTAAAATAACATTTACTGCTATAATTAAACTTACCAGGTTCCTAAATAATACTTTTTCAAATGTTGGTATATCTCCAGCTAATTTTACCATTGTCTGCATCAATGCAAAAGCAATAGCTGAAATCAACATAAATAGTACTGCTTTTGGTTTGTTGTCCATAATAGTCCTCCTAAATTTTCAAAATCTATTATACCCCATCATCTATTTATTATCAAATATATTAGTCAGGAATTGATGCATTCAATTTTTTATACGCTATATACAATAAAAACATTAGGGATGTCACCATTTTATAAAAAAGTACCGTCACTAATGTTTTACTATTTTCAATTAGCCTTATAATAATGTTTTATACCATAACCCATTTCATTTAATTCATAACTAAGTATCTCTGCAGACTCAACTTTAATTTTGATAAGATGTAAGGGAGATGGTAATTTATCTTCTTTTATTTTCCTTTTATCTAGATATGAATTATATTCTTGGCTTCCATCTTCTATAATTCTTGCTTTTCCTGTAATTTGCATACCTAATATAGTATTCATTCCATGAAATTGTTCATATATGGCAACAGACACATTATCATTAAGTAATAAATTAGCGAATTTAAAACCGCCTTCACTTAAAATATACATATATCCATCATCATACGTATACTCAACAGGTGTACTTCTTACCATATTGTCATATCCAGTACTAAGAGTACAATTATTATGCTCCTTAAGAAACTTTTCTACATACGCTTTTAATGTCTTTATTGGCATTTTAATATTATAGTCTCTATGTTTTCTAATAGATAATCCATACTCTGTTATTTGATTTATATTATATAAATCAACATCCTGAAAAGGTACACCATATGCCTTGGTGAAATTTTTCATTTTTGAATAATCTTCACTATCAAGATCATCAAGTACTAACTTTCCTCCTAGAGCTTTAGTAGAGGCAACACAATTTCCTAATATATTTTTTAATGGTTCTAAGTATCTTTCGCCACCTTTTTGCATTAAGTTGACACAGAAAAGAAATACTTTCTTTTTTCTAAGCCAATGAATATTATTATTTATAAAATCATTTATTTTAGGATTAATCTTTTCACCATAAATTGGTGTACCAATTATTATGTATTCACTATTCTCATATTCATTTTTCCACTCATCTGTTGTTCCGTATCTGGCAGGACCTAATATCATAGCTAGGTTCTTGGCAATCTCTTTGGTGGTACCGTATTTACTTTCATATATTATATTTGTATCCATAAAACTCCCCCTTCTCCCTGTTATTAAATATTTTTAACTTCTTTTTACTAGTATAACATATGTAAAAAATATAAATATATGTTTTATTTATAACATACTCCTACCTGTAAAATAAAGCCCCATATCTCAACAATAATAAGATAAAGGGCTCCACTCACTATCTATATGCAATTAGAATATCTAACATCAATTATATTTACTATCCCTACAAAAGAGATTCATCTGGTGTTACAATAATCTTAACATGTTTTTTCTTATCCTTACCAACTAAAGTCTCGAATCCTTCTTTAACAATATCATCTAGGCTGATTTTCTTAGTGATATATCCCTCTGCCTTGATTCTATCATCACTCATTTGAGCAATAGTTGCTGGGAATTCATGACGATATGCAAGTGTTCCTACAACATTTTTTTCTGTAAATACTAATACGTTAGGATTGATCTTAACATCTTTTTCCCATATACTTGTTACAACCATTGTTCCTTCGTATTTAATACTATCTATACCTATATCAAAACCAATTTGAGCACCAGTTGTTTCAAATGCAACATCTACACCTAAACCATTAGTTAATTTTTTAACCTCTTCTGGAATGTTAACTTCATTTGGATCTAATACAACATCTGCACCTGCTCTTTTTGCATATTCCTGTCTTACTGATTTTCTCTGTAGAGCAACAACAAGTTTAGCTCCTGCCGCTTTTAAACATTCTATAGTTGCTAGACCAATAGGACCTGCACCTAATACTATGGCAGTTTGTCCTGTCATAAATTTACCCATTCTTAATGAATGAAGTGCAACACACATTGGCTCGATTAATGCTGCTTTTTCATAAGATAAGTTATCAGGAATCTTATGTACAAATTCTTGTGGAAATACTGTATACTCAGCAAATCCTCCGCCACTTCCACATAATCCGTGGAAACCTAACTTCTCACATAAATTATATTTTCCTTCTTTACATGCAGCACATTCTCCACATACTACCATAGGTTCTACAGCAACTCTATCTCCTACTTTTAGATCTGTTACTCCTTCACCTGTTTCTACAACTTCACCTGAAAATTCATGTCCTAATACTACAGGTGCTGTATTATGACTTAATGGGTGAGGTTCACCTACTGGAATGAAAATAGGTCCTGCTAAATATTCATGTAAATCGGAACCACAAATTCCACACCACTTAACTTTAATCTTAACATTTCCATTAGTTACTTTTGGTTCTTCAACTTCTTCAACTCGTATGTCATTTTTGTCATACCATAATGCTGCTCTCATGAGGTCATCTCCTTGTTATTTCTTTAACAATTATTCACACTACTATTCTACAAAATTTAGCAACTTATTTCAAGTGTTAATATAAACAATAGTATTAATAAGGAAAAAGCAAATTTTATTGATTATTTATAGTGTTAATCATAGTTAATTAATTAACTAAGTACAATTTTAACTATGTATGTAATCCATCTAGATAAAAACAAATCTATTTGTTTTTACACCTAATATTAAAAATCAATTATAAATTAGTAGTATAATTATAATGCAAAATATCTATTATTGATTAATTTAAAGAAATGTCATGGTTCAACATAATATTATGTATATTTAGCAAAAATTCATTGACTTTGTATTTATACAATTATATACTATGTGTATATTAATATTACATTTCAATTATCAGCTATTACAGTAATATAAATATCTCTCTTATCTATCATGTTTATATTCAATTATTTAATATATGGATACCAAATTAGGAATTGAAATATTAGGATGAAAGTTTATAAAAACATAACATTCAAAAATTCCAACAGTGTACAAACAATTTCAAATACTATATTAACCATATAATAAATGGTAAATATTATTAACAACTAATTTTTATGGAGGGTGTAAGATGATTAAAAATCGGTTTAGAAATTTACTAAATATGAAATTTAAGAGACAAGGGAAATTTCCTATTATATTATTTATTTTTTGCTTATTTATTACTAGCGGATTAGTGGCTTGTAATAATGGTAATTCTACCGATGATGCTACTACTGTAGTAAAAAAATATCTTGAAGCCCAGAAAGATAATAATTATGATACTGCACAATTATTATTATCGTCTTCTAATGATGCTGATTCTAATATAGAAATAAATAAAGAACAAGTACTTAGTGTTATAAGCTTGTCAGTTGATAATATTGAAGTATCTGATAAAGAAACTCAACGAATCAAAAATCGATATATTGGAAGTGAAATAGCAATAAGTTATGATTGGACAGATGAATATATTAATGAAAATATGATTGCTGTTTTTGCAGAATATAATGTAGATTATGATAATACGAAAGTTCCATATAACGAAGGAGACATTACTCAATATTTTTATCTAATAAGAGAAGATATTGATTCTTCCTGGCTTATATGGGATCAAAATTATGAAGAATGAAAAATAAATTATTTATAATGTTGTTATGTGGATGTATTTTTTAAGTATAAAAATCATATTAAAATACGCTTGCCTTAGGACAAGCGTATTTTAATATAATCATGTGCATTATAAAAATATATATACGTAAAATCATCTTATAATAATAATTTATACATCTCATATTGTCCAAATTCCTTCATTTTCATTTTCAAATAATTAGCAAAAGTATGCGCCTGAGAATTATTACTATACATGACATTCAATTCGTCCGGCTTAAGATCATCAATTACTTTGTTCAATAAAACCTTAGCATAACCTTTATTTCTATAATTGGGATGTACCCATAGATATATCAATCTATTATCTGAAGCTACAATACCAGCAACTATTTTATTCTTATCCTCTATACCATAATATCTACAAGATAAATTTTTAAAATAAGGAAAATCAGCCTGCCAAGGTAAATGTGAAAAATCTATTTCTCTTAATGAGCTAATATCTTCATAAGTCATTTCTTCAACCTCGATATCATTCATAGTAATATTTTTTATTGGATTATCACCTGTCAACTCCAACTTTCTATAAGTTAAGTCATATACTTTTTCATAACCGATTTTCTTGTAGAAATTAATTGCCCTGTCATTACCATTGATAACTTCAAGAAATAACTGCTTACACCCTATTTTGCGAGCCTCACTTTCATAATAACCCATCAATTCATTAGCAAGTCCTGTTCCTCTTTCAGACGGTATTATTGACATTCCTCCACATCTTAGTGTCTTAAAGTTTTCTCCATACTTTATTCCACCCAAAGTTATCCCTACTGGCTTATCTTCCTTAAAAGCAATAAATGATAACTCTCTATCATTACCTTCCTGACCAAAAAATCTGTTTATAAAAAAGTCTTCATCCATTTCAACATGTATCATATAATCAGCAAAACCATCAGTAAAAGCCTTGTATATTATTGAGTCTGAAACCTGTGAGCATTTTTTAATATCATACATACATTTTCATCCTTTCATATATCCTAATATTTCAAGTTATCTATATGAGTTATTCTTATTGTTGTCTAATGTTAATGTATTAGTGATACAATGCCTATGAATTCAACTAATTATTATATTCTATTTCAATCTAAGATTATTATAACTTATTGATATTACAAAAACCACTATTTATTATTCATACTTTTAAATAATAAATAGTGGTCTCATTAATAAATCAATCTTTTAGAAATTTTTCTACTGTATCTACTATAACAGATACAATTTGATCTTGATATTCATCAGTCTGTAATCTAGCTTCATCCTCTTCATTAGATAGAAAACCACATTCAACAATCACACTTGGTTGCTCCATATCTTTCAGAAGAGTATAACCACTCATTAAATAATACAATTTATTATCAAATTCATTATTAAATGCTTCTTGTAGCTTATTAGCAAATTCTATTGAATTCTTGTTAGCACATAAAATCTGAGTACCTTTTACTTCATCACTTTGTTCACTAAAATTATGATGCATACTAATCAGAAGATCAGGATTCTGGTTATTAATAAATGTTATCCTGTCATCTAAACTCAATTTCTCATTTTCTCCTAAATTAGTTGAATCATCTCTAGTCATTTTTATATCCGCACCTAAGTTTTCTAACTTAGTTTTCAATTTATTGGAAATTCGCATATTGAGATCTTTTTCTTTTACACCTGTTATTGCTCCTCCAGTTCCAGGGTCAGAACCACCATGACCTGGATCTACAACTATTGTAAATTCTTTTAATGGTCCATCGTGAAGTACTGGTTGATTATTTTTATCAACAGACTTACTTTTATCCCTAGAAGCTATATCATTTTTTTCTGAGTTACTATTCTCAGAATCTATTTTATTAACTATTGAATCATTATTATCTTTATCATCATGATGTGCCATAGCTTTTGAATACATTATTCCACCTATGAAACTTAAGGCACATAAAAATAATAATATCAATATTCTTATCTTATTTATATTTCTCCTTCTGTTATAAACTTGCTGATTAGTATTTATGATTATTTTTCTCCCTTCATATTTTTTATTTATATATTCTCAAGATATTCTTCTAAGCATATTCCCTCTTCCATTATTACTTTCGCTGCTTCTTTACCAACATATCTATAATGCCAAGGTTCATAAGATATACCTGTAATATTTACTTTGTTCTTAGGGAAACGTAGAACAAAACCATATTTATAACAATTCTTCATCAACCATTGTTGTTCAGGTGTATTTTCTTGTTTATCATCTAGTAACTGATAACTTAATGCTACAATATCAACAGCAAGACCTGATTGATGTTCACTAGTTCCTGGAACCGCTACCCATTTTGCTGCTTCAATTTCTGATTCTTCTCTTGAATATCCACGATTAAGATATTTATTTATCTGCCTATCAAACAATGATTGTTGTTTTTCCATTGTACGAAAAGATGAACATATGATTGGCGATAATCCTTCTGCTCTACAATCATCCATCATTTTTTGTAAATCTGGATATACTCTTTCATCTATAGAGTGTCCATTGATAAGTTGTGTTCTAGATACAGAAAAATCTTCAGGAAGTTTATTCCATGGATTAACTAATATCAAATTCCAATCAATAGAACTGGTATCAATAACTATAATTTCATTATTAATATTCATTTCCTTAGTATTCTCTTCAGAAATCATATCTGTATCTTTAGCTTCAATATTTTGGTTATCAAATGTTTGTTCCTTGCTATCATCAATATTTTTATTTCTACTAATTTGATTCTCATTACCATCTTTAGCTGTTCCATTAATTGTAGCATCATTATTACTATTATCAGTGATTATTATTTTCTCATCTGTTTCATAATGTTGTTTACTAGTAAACATTGCCATATTATGTATAGTTAAATAAAATACTCTCCCCAGAATAAAAAATATAATACATAATAGAACAGTAACAGTAATTCTATAAATAATTAGTCCTTTTCTTCCTTTTCTTCTGTTTAAGCTGTTTTCATGATTTTTGCCGTGCTGTAAATTTTCATTCATTAAGTATGTCCTTTCGTAATATTACTATAGCATAAGGAAATTATACGATTGTATTGTTACAAATTGACATCTTTTTTACATCATTTTTGCATATATAATTAAATTTCAAATTATATTCTCACCTAGATGTGAATTATTAGTTATCATTCTATTGATTTATTCTGCAAGAACAAATATAAGAAACCTTCTCTATACATGCATTCATAAGAAAATCTTCCCATTTTTTCTCTATAAATTCTACTTCCATAATAATCAAGTACTCCTCTATCCCACTCAATACCTAAGTATGATGCAAATGCTTCCAATGTTTTTATTTGATCTATTTTATAAATTTCTTCGTAATCCTTAAAATTGATAGAATATATAACATTAGTTTTAGTATCAATAGATATATTAATAGAATAATTATCATTATAAAAATTTATTTCCCATAAGCTAACTAGATTTTGTGGATTATCTATATCTGCAAAAGTTATACGAGAACTTCTATATTCCAGATTATTTATATCTAGATCTATTTCAGGAATTACTCCAATCTCTCGAATTTTCTTTAACTCATCTATTATCCGTGGAACTACTTCGTTATCAAATTCTCTACTATAAAATACTTGTTCTTGCCTTACTATAACATTGCTTTCCTTCTCATAAGATTTTATTATTAATTGCAATTTATCTATTGTATTTATATTTTCATAATCATCATTATTTTCATCTTCCATTTTCTCAATGTAAATTCTGTCAAGAATCCTTTCATCTTGTATATGTGTGAATAATAAAGGTAGTAAGGCTACACCTATAAGAGCTAATAGCAATATTATAAAAACCAAACTAATTTTGAATCTACTCAATTGCATCAGCTCCTTTTAGGCTTATGAAAACACAAGTACCTTTTTGCGGTGTACTTTGAAACTTTAATGTGCCACCATGAAGTTTAATAATTTCATCACAAATAGTAAGACCTAATCCGATTCCACCTTGAATTCTTGCTCTTGATTTATCAACCATATAAAAAGCTTGTGTAATTTTATTTAATTCATTTTGTTCTATACCTTTACCATTATCGCAAATATTAATAATATAGTTGTTCTCTTCTAGCCTGCCACATAGAGATACTTGGCCGTTACTCTCTACAGCTTTTCTTGCATTATCAAGTAGATTAATACAAACAGTTTTCATAAGTTCAGGTTCAATCATTAAATTAGCCTTTTCAGCATTTATAGAAAAATGAATATTCTGTTTTTGAAAGATAGGTATCATTATCCCTTTTACACTTTCAAAAAAATCTATAGCTGATATTTCTTTTAATATAATCTTACTATTCTTGAGAATCACTATTTCCAGCAACTTCATCGAAATAGATTCCAACCTTTTACCTTCTTCAAATATGTAATTAGCCGATAAAACCATCTGCTCTCTGTTCATTTTTTTCGAACGCAACATATCAGCATATCCTATTATCGATGTTAGTGGTGTTTTTAGTTCATGAGAAAAACAAGCAACAAATGTTTCCTGCTTAGAAGCCTCTTCTTTCAATTCGTTTATTTTCTCTTCAAGATTTGCTGCCATAAGATTAAAATTATTTGCTAGATTTCCAATTTCATCATTATTTTTAACTATTACACGCTGTTCAAAATGTCCTCCGGATATTTCTCTTGCAACCCTAGATAACTTATGAATTGGTTTCATAAGCCATTTACATATGACAAATGTAAAAACACAACCAAACAAAAGCATAACTCCAATAATCTTAAGAAATGTTTCATATTGGGATACACGACTTTCAAATATGGGGGTGACATCTCTGAATATCTCAATATAATATTGTTCATTCAATAAATCCGATGATCTTACAGAATGTATATAATATTCTTGATCGTTTTTTACAATCTCATAACCTCTTGATTCTCTTGATATATAGGTTATAATATCATTATCCAGTTTATTAAACTTACTTGAGAAAACTATCTTTTTGTTTTTATCACTTATTCTAAAAGACATATCTCCCACAACATTTCTTAATGTTAAACCTTCTGCTGTCTTTGTTACCCATTCATTTTGAACAGAAGATAAGTCTTCAATATCAGAAAAAATCGAATGATCCTGCATATCACTTATTTCTTGTAACTCGTTACGTATTGAATAATAAACAATATCTACAGAATCATATGCAATAAGTATCTCTTGATCTAGTGAAGAAGCAAAACTTGTAGTAATCAAAAAATAGCTTCCTATGCTACAACATAAAATACAAATGAATATAATAGTAAAGAAGCATTTCCAGAAAAATTTCATATCTACACCTCAAGCCTATATCCTATTTTATAAACCGCAACAATTTTATTCTCAAGTCCCAATTTTTTTCGCATACGCTGTACATGTAAGTCTACTGTTCTACTATTACCCATATATGCCTCACCCCATACTTTTTCATATATGCGGTCTCTAAATAGTGCAATGTTTTTATTCTGAGCAAACAGAATAAGTAACTCATATTCTTTTACGGTTAGATTAATAACTTTACTGTTTTTCTTAACAATCCTTGAATTAGTGTCTACATTGATATCGAATAGATTAAAATGATGGACGCTCTTATTATAACGCCTCAAAACAGTCTCGACTCTTGCTAGCAGCTCAATTATTTCAAAAGGTTTGGTAATATAATCGTCTGCTCCCAGTTTCAAACCTTTTACTTTATCTCTTACATCACATTTTGCAGTCAGAAAAATTACGGGAATCTCCAAAGGTCTGATATATTCTATTAATTCATAACCATTTATCTTGGGTAGCATAATATCAAGTAGTATCAATTCGTAACTCTCTTTTTCAATAAAATCAGCTGCTTGAATTCCATCATAAGCACATTCACATCTATACCCTGCATCGGTTAAATTTATTTTTATTAAATTAGAAATTGCTTTTTCATCTTCAACAATTAGTATTTTATTCATTACGCTCTCCCTTCTAAAATATATTACATCATAATTGCATCATAGTTACATCATATTGTAGATATTTTTTAGTTTGAGTTCAATGTTAATTACTGGTATTTATAATAATCCTTATTTAATTCAATCAATACACTTGTAGATTTCTCTATCCTAAAAAAATATATCCATAAACTCTTAATAATCAATAAAAAATGGTGACTACTATTTAAAGTAAGCCACCATTTCTTCTACATATCAATTAATAAATACTATATATTAATAAATAAAATCTTCTTTTACTATATTTGAATAATTCAAATATACATAATATCAATTATACAGCTTTTCTACTATTATAATCTCCTCTTTCTGATAATTCCTCTAACATTTTCTCATGATAAGCTTTCTTTAATGGATGATACTTCATTCCAATAATAGAACAGAAATGACCTAGCGCTGGTATTGCACAATAAGCAATGAGAACTGTCCAAAACATTCTAGGTGATCTTGGTGTCTCAGTTATACTTACAAAACCTGCCCCTGCTAAAATAAAACCTACTAAAGTGGAAGATAAAGAACTGATGACTTTATCAATAAACGAAAAAGCAGTTCCAATCATACCTGGTATGAATCTACCATTAAGATAATATTCATAGTCCGCTGCATCACCAATCATAGAAATAAGATTCTGGTCTGTGGTACCAGATATCAATATTTGATTTATTGCAAGAACTACAATCAACCATATCATACTACTAGGATTAAGAGAAATAAGAGGTATCATGGCAAGACCATATACAAAACCACCTATTGACGACCATTTGAAAACTTCAACACGCCCATATTTCGAGATGATTTTAATTGAAAAAAACATGACTACTATCATTATGACCATACTAATTGTTGGTACTATTCCTTGTAAATCCTGATTCTGTACTACATAGAAATAAAATACAAGGGTCATACCACTCTGTAACGTTTGGGCTATTTTATTAGTTGAAGCTGCAACTATAAGCATTTGAAGAGCTCTGTTATGCGCAAAAACATCTACATAGTTTTTTAATTTAGGTTGTATCTTCTGCTCTGTTTTAATGTAATTTTGCCTAACATCTTTCTTACCAAGTGATATAATAACAAAAACTGCGAAAACCACTTGAATTATAGCAATATATATTGCAGCATTCCTCCAGCCAAGAGCTACACCATTACCCCCTCCTGCATTTATAATAGGTAAAACCGTACCTAGAATAAGAGCATATACGACTAGTGTCCACATCATACCGAATGCATTTAGAATTGTTCTTTGACCTTTTTGGGCTGTAACGATTGTCTGAGCACTTTTAGTACAAGCAGTTTGCATAGTATAACCAACAATAAATATAGAATATAAAATTACGATAAGAACTATATCACCGAATTTTGAGCCAGTTTGGAAACCACAGAATAGAAGTATAAAAGATAGGGCTGATATTAATGATCCAGCTAATATCCATGGGCGAAATCTTCCGAACTTAGTATCTGTCTTATCAATTAAAATACCAATAACAGGATCCGTAACTGCATCGAGAATTCTGGTTCCTGTCATAATCAATCCAACTGTCACAGGTGACATATTGTATATCTCTGTACAATAGACTAAAAAATAAGTGGATAATGCAATAAAAACAGCATTAGTCGATGCATTATTGAAACTAAATCCAAATATCTCTCCTTTAGAAGCTTTGTTAAATGTTCTTGTACTCATTTTAAAACCTCCATATACAATTTTTTTGTAAACACCATGGAGCCCCCTAGCTCCATGGATTGATTGACTTAGTTTTAAATTACATCTTTTTTTATCTTTGATAGTTCTTTATTTACATTAAGCTGTAATAATTTGGGGAACATATCTTTTTGTAAACTGAATACGCTACTTAGAGGCATTCCTTTTATCATATTAAACATTTCATGTTCTAACATTGAACATAGATATTTGCGCAATACACTTTCTCCTTCTTCATTTTCAAGAATTGCACTAATCTTATCTTTTATTGAATAATAACCTTTTTTAAATTCAAAATCTTCTATTGTCTCATCGAGATCCATGCTAAACCAATTCTTTACATTCTCATCATTATTTACCATTATACCTTTTTTGGTTTCCTCTTCTGGAAGTACGTACTTCATATTTTTTTCTGCAACTTTTTTAAATATAATACTATCCTTTAAATCACCAGCTACTGCGACTATTTCATTATCACCTTCAGTTAAATCTACTCTAAATAAGAATATTGTTCCGTCCTTTTTAAGTAATTCAATAGGATTACCATTATTCATCAGTGTAACATTGTCTTGATTACTATAAACTTTTACTTCTATATTATCAGTATGTCTTTCCACAAACCTCTTTGAATTAATATGAATCATAGGTTTTTTACTCCACATAGATTGATACCAATAGAAAGCATCTTTTCTTGTAGTTCTATCAAAAGTCACGAGTCCTTTGTTATTACGTCCTTTAACCCCACCTTCGTCTCTCATATCAGAACCGAAATCAAACATATTCCATACATATGTACCCCATACAAAGTCATATTTGTTAAATATCTTCAATGCTTTCTCATGATATAAAGCATGATATTCCTCTGAATAATCTTTAACCTTTGGATTATCAGTATGCCAGCTCAAGATACCTTCCGCACCATATTCTGATATACCAAAAGCCCTGTTAGGGTTCTTACTTCTAAAACTATTAATGAATATTTCAAAATCTTCTACTTCATCAACATACCATCCATAATATTTATTCCATGCCATTATATCTGTTACATAATGAGATGGGTCATCTTCTGGAGTCATCATTACCTGTGCTTGTGTCGTAACCCTCGTTGTGTCTTCTTCTTTTGCCACATCGTGTATTTCTCTAACGATTTGTTCCAAAGATTTCTTTTCTTCCATAATTCCAATTTCGTTCTGTACTCCCCACATTAAAATAGATGCATGATTATAATTCTGTCTTATCAACTCTCTCATTTGTATAATAGCATTAGAAGCTGTATTATCAATATCTGATGTCTTAGAAATATATGGAATTTCAGCCCATACTACCATACCAGCTTTATCGCACAAATCATAGAAAAATTGGTTATGCTGATAGTGCGCAAGACGAATTGAATTAGCGCCAACTTCTTTAATCAGTTCCATATCTTCTATTTGATGCTCTTCGGTAAGTGCATTACCTACACTCTCTCTGTCTTGATGACGACTTACACCTCTAAGTTTCATATGTCTTCCATTAAGGAAGAAACCTTCCTGCTCATCAAACTTAAAATATCTAAGCCCTGTAGGAATTTCCTTTCTATCTATTTCTTCATTACCAGTAGCAAGAGTAACAATCACATTATATAAGTATGGATTTTCTATACCATTCCATAAATTAGGATTATGTATCTCAATATCAAAACTGAATTCCCCTTGCTTTTCTATAGTTTTTATCTGTTCATCAGTTAAAATGATTCCTCCATTTTCATCAACCCAACTAATTTGACAACCAACTTCTGAAGGATTACCACTATTCACTACTTTTGCGAGTATATTGACTTCTGCTTTTTCATTAGTAATATTTTTCTGAGATACGTATATACCTGATGAAGCCAAATCTAATAAATCAAAATGTATATCATCTGTATAAATAATATTTACATCTCTATAAATTCCCCCATAGAAAGTAAAATCAGCAAAAAGCGGATAAACATCTTCAATATGACTATTATCAACTGCAACTTCCAAAATATTATCACTAGAAACATAGTCTGTGATATCATATCTGAATCCTGAATAACCTCCTTCGTGTTTTCCCATATGCTGTCCATTCAAGTACACATCACAAACACTGTTCACACCCTGAAAATCAAGGAATATCCTACCATGATGATTTTCTTCAATTTCCAGTTCTTTAACATACCATCCAACACCTCTATAATAGTCGTTACCTCCGTCTTGACCATCAATACCATTCCATGTATGTGGAAGTTTAATTTCTTTCATTTCACTTACTATTAATGATTCTCTTTCACATTCTTTAAGAACAAATTTCCATCCTTTATTGATATTAGTCACTCTACTCATTTTTCTCACACCTTTCTAGATAATAGTTTCCTTGTTATATTAATTATATCTTGCCCTCACTTGGTTTTTCATATATTATATTGATATAATATTATATAATATTGATAGGAAGTGATAAAATGATAAATGATCTAAAGATAAAATGCGAAAATTTAATGACATTCATACCAAGTAATCTATATATCCATTCATCTATAGATGATAAAACCATCACGTTTTCCAAATTGACCATACCCACTTTTCTAACCCATTATATAGAAGATTCAGTATCAAGGCTTATGAAGGATAAACAATCCCTCAAAACTGACTCATTAATTGATAACCAAGTATATTACTATATAGACCCCTTCAAAATGTGTTATCTTACATGGGCAATAATAGATGAAAATAATGCTTACTATACTATAACTCTAGGTCCACTCATTACAGAACATCTTGTGGCAGAAGAAATTAAATATATGGGATATAAGATGAAACTAAGCGCTGATAATATTTTCATACTTGAATCCTTTTACGAAATTGTTCCATATTATGATCATATACAGATTGCAAGGATTGCTTCTATATTTCTTGATTATCTTCCCCTGAAACCTCATCTTCCTCAAATCATACGAGAAGATCATTCAGTACTTCTACCCGAAGAAGCACAATCTATTGAAAAGAAATTCAAAACTTTTGATTTCGTACAGCATAATTATTCATCAGAAGAAAAAATATTGCATGCTATAGAAATAGGTGATGTTGATTTTATTAAGTGCATTTCATCCAAACTAGAAAACTCAATGACGATACCACCCAGGTTTCCTAGTGATCCTCTTAGAGAAAGTAAAAACTTGTCCATTTCATTTAATTCCATATGTTTACGCGCTGCATTAAAAGGAGGTCTAAATCAAAGTACCGCTCATGGGCTTTCTCATAATTTTGCTGTTAAGATTGAAAAACAGATGTGTGTTGAAGCTATTGCCAAATTGGATCAAGAAATTATGATGACCTATGCTGAATCAGTAAAAAAATATGCTCTGAAAGGATACTCCGAATTAATAACTAATGCCATAAATTATATAAGAATACACCTAGTTGAACATATAAGTCTGAAAAATATAGCAAAAGAACTTCATGTGAGCAAAGAACATCTTAGCCGTAAATTCAAAAAAGAACTAAATATGACCCCTACTGAATTTATCCATAAAACAAAAATAGAAGAATCATTATATTTACTGAAATCAAAGATATATTCTATAAGTGACATCGCATATACTTTTGGATATAGTTCTCCAGCTCATTATACTAAGATGTTTAAGAAATATATGGATATCTCACCAACACAATATCAAAAATAATTAGGAAAAACAAATTAACAAATATTAAAAAAATCATTATTTATTTAATTAATTCTACTAATTTATACATTTCTTGGAAATTGACTATTGTATAAATGTTGAATTTGTTTTATACTTTCTTTTATACATTTTAATACTACATAAAGTGAGGGTTGCATATGAACGACGAAGAAAATAAAGTATCAGTCATGGAAAAAATTTCAACTCAGATTGTTGACAAAAGAAACGCTTTCTTTTTACTTTATACAATATTAGTTATTTTTTGTGTTTTTTCCAAATCTTGGGTATCAGTTAATAATGATATAACAACTTATTTACCCGAGTCAACAGAAACAAGACAAGGTCTTACATTAATGGAAGAAGAATTTGTTACTTATGGTACTGCCAGTGTTATGATTTCAAACATCACTTATGATCAGGCACTTCACATTAAAGAAGATTTGGAAGCAATAGATGGTGTCTCAAGAATTGACTTTGATGATAGTACAGACCACTTCAAATCTGCTTCAGCACTTTACTCAATTTCGTTTAAAGGTGAAGATAAAGATGAAATAACACAGAATGCAATGAATGAAGTTCTTGATTATATAGATGACTACGATCATTATGTATCCAGTACCATTACTGAAGATTCTGTAGCTTCACTAGAAGCAGAAATACAATTTGTATTAGTAATAGCGATATTCATTATTCTGGGTGTTTTATTATTTACATCCAAAACTTATATGGAAATACCAGTTTTAGTAATCACTTTTGGTGTAGCCGCAATACTTAACATGGGAACTCATTTCCTATATGGTGAGATATCATTCATATCTAATTCCATTGCCGTTGTATTACAGCTAGCTTTAGCTATTGATTATGCTATTATACTATGCCATAGGTTTACCGAAGAAAGAGTCCATCTACCAGCAAGAAAAGCTGCAATAAAAGCACTTAGTAAAGCTATACCTGAAATTTCATCAAGTAGTTTAACTACAATATCAGGTCTAATGGCTCTTATGTTCATGCAATTTGAAATAGGTTTTGATATGGGTATTGTTTTAATAAAAGCATTACTGTTTAGTTTGTTGACTGTTTTCACATTGATGCCAGGACTTTTAATGGTATTCAGTAATGCAATGGATAAAACCCAACATAAGAATTTTGTACCCAAAATCACTTATTGGGGAAAATTAGTAATTAAAACTAGATATATTATTCCACCATTATTCGTTATTATAGTAATAGGTGCATTTTACTTGTCTAGTCAAACCAATTATGTATATGGTTACACTACATTAACTACAGTTAAACAGAATGAAACCCAGATTGCTAAGAAAAAGATTGATGAAACCTTCGGAACCAATAATTTATTAGCTGTAATTGTTCCTTCTGGTGATTATGAGTTGGAAGGAAAATTATTAAGAGAATATGATCAATTAGAAGTAACTGATTCAACTCTTGGACTTGCCAGTACCGAAGTAGATGACAGATACTATGTTACGGATAAATTAAATCCAAGACAGCTTTCGGAAATGGTGGATATAGATATCGAATTATGTAAGTTACTATATCAAGCTTATGCTGTCGAACAAGGTTCGTACAGTAAGTTAATAAACGGTGTTGATGATTATGGAGTACCATTAATAGATATATTCATGTTTTTATATGATCAAAAAGAAGCCGGATATTTTACACTGGATGAAGAATTAGAAAATACCATGAATGACCTCTATGAACAGTTGTGCGAAGGTAAAGCTCAGCTAGAAAGTGAAGATTATTCTAGGTTATTGCTTAACTTAAACATGCCTGAAGAAGGCGAAGAATCTTTTGAATGGCTGGATAAATTCCATACCATAGCTCACAAATATTATGATGATGTCTATTTTGCAGGGAATACCACAAGTGATAATGACTTAGGTGATTCATTCGCAACAGATAATCTTATTATTAGTATTTTGTCAGCTCTATTTGTTATGCTTATCCTGTTATTTACATTCAAATCAGCAGGTGTACCGGTATTACTTGTTTTAACTATACAAGGAAGTATATTCATTAATTTTACTTTCCCTGTTTTACAAGACGTTAACATATTTTTTATGAGTTACTTAGTTGTTACATCTATCCAAATGGGTGCAACAATCGATTATGCTATAGTAATCACCAGCCGATATATGGAATTAAAGAAATATATGCCTATAAACGAAGCGATGATAACATCATTGAACCAGGCATTTCCTACTATAATTACATCTGGTAGTATTCTAGCATCTGCAGGACTATTAATCGGAAGAATAACATCTGATTATGCTATTTCTTCTATTGGAACATGTTTAGGAAGAGGTACAGTAATCTCTCTCATATTAGTTATGGGTGTACTTCCTCAAACACTTTTATTTGGAGATAAAATAATTGAAAAGACTGCATTTGTTCTAAAAAGACGTGGATTAATAACAGTACATAGAGGTAATTTAAGGATGAGTGGTAAATTAAAAGGATACGTAGAAGGATTTGTTGATGCCGAAATTAAAGGTGTCATCAAAGGTGAAGTTAAAGGGATTGTTGAAGTTGGAGGCATATCCTTAGATGACCAAGATATTGAAATAGAAGAAGAAGAAATACCTGAAGAGGAGGTTGTCAAATGAAAAAGTTAAACTTTTGTCTGTCTATTGTACTTACATTTTCAATCATATTATCATTGACTACTGATTCAATGGCAGAAACAACTTCTAATATAATATATATAAAGACAGCTGAAGATTTAGTTCAGTTATCCAAAAATTGTACTTTAGATACTTACTCCAAAAACAAAATAGTAAAATTAACGGCTGACATAGATTTATCTAATACAGATTTCAAGATGATACCAAGTTTCTCAGGTATATTTGATGGCGATAATCATAAGATAAGTGGTTTTGATAATAATACATACGGCACTAATCAAGGTTTATTCAGATATCTAGAAGAAGATGGTGTAATAAAAAATCTTTCTGTTGAAGGTAATATAAAACCTCTTGGTTCTAAAAAAGAAATCGGTGGTATTGTCGGTACTAATAAGGGACATATTTTCAATTGTTCTTTTAGTGGAGATATCACCGGAACAACAAGTATAGGTGGTATTGTCGGATACAACAATAAATCTGGTATAGTACAGAACTGTATATCCTACGGTAATATTATTGGTGAACATTATACTGGTGGTATTGTGGGACAAAATATAGGTTATATAACCGAATGTACCAATGAAAGTGAAGTCAATACAACTGATGATTCCATCCCAAACAATGATATGGCTTCCTACAGTATACAAAACATAAACCTTAGTAAATTAAATTCAACTGAAAATGTAAATGCCCAAACAGATACAGGTGGTATTGTTGGTTACAACCAAGGTATTGTGGAATCTAGTGAAAACCATGGAGAAGTTGGTTATCATCACGTAGGTTACAACATCGGCGGTATCGCTGGAAGACAATCAGGTTACATCAACAACTGTAAAAACTATGCTACAGTAAAAGGAAGAAAAGATGTTTCTGGTATAGCAGGACAAGCAGAACCATATATCAGACTTCTATTTTCAGAAGATACTCTAGAAGATATTGATGATGAATTAGTGACTCTAAACAACATGGTACAAGATTTGATTGATAACGGTGACCAATCTACAGAAACAGTAAAAAACCGTTTGGATAGCTTGAACAGCCTTACTTCTTCTGCCTGTGATCAAATGCAAGATTTATTAAATAATACAACTGATTATATTGATGATTCAACATCTACAGTCAATACTGGTATAGACAGAATAAATCATGCTGTCGACCAAATGGAACCTGTCATTGATTACTTCAAGAACGCATCTGACCAATTGACAAATGGTTTTGATGAGATAGGAAATGGTTTTGATGAACTAGCGGAATCTTCTGTTTCTATAAGAAAAAGTATACATGATATAGATGATGCTTTTGAAGATTTGAATGATGCTGCAGAATGCGCTAATTCAGCATTTGATAATATAGCAAGATCTATGAAACTACTTGAAAGAGCGGCAAAGAATTCTCCTCAATTCGATAAAGCTATAGATGAACTCGACAGTGGGTTAGATGATCTTCATACAGCTGTTAATGCAGGTATAGAAGCACTTAACCAAATTGCATCACTATTAGAAAATCTTAATCCTCCTCTTAATCCAGATTGGATAGAATTTATTGACGGATTACGTGAACAGCTTGAAATCATGTCAGAACATCTTGATTCCGGTATACCAAAAATCAAACATGCTCTGAAAATATATCAAAGAGAATTCAAGAGAGATCAAACTTTAGTACGTGAATCTCTTGTATGGACTAAAGCTGCTATGGAAGATTTCCGAGATTTTTGCGATTACTTATATTATGGTTCGAAAGATCTGGATTACGCTCTTGATGATGTAAATAATGCAGTCGATTCAGTAAATTCTGGTATGCAGAATTTCTCTAACGGTATGGACTATTTTTCAAAAGCTACAGATCAATGTACGGATGGTATAGATAATATTAAATCTATTATAGAGGAATATAATGATTATGAAAAATTACAAATACCTGAATTAAAAGATTACGCAACTGAAAGTAGTGATTTGCTATTTGAAGAAATAGACAAAATATCTAATGATTTAACATTATTGAATAGTGAGGTCAAGAATGAATCAGAAACTTTTTTTGATAATCTCAGAAAAATAAATTCTCAAATTGAAGTTATAGCTGATATCATAAGAGATACTCTTGATACATTATCCTTTGACGATACAGATATATTTGAAGATGTATCCGATCTAACAATTATCGAAAATTCTCTAGAAAAAGGTATTGTTAAAGGTTGCTATAATGAGGCAGATATATTAGGTGATGTAAATGTAGGCGGTATTGCAGGTTCAATGGCTATTGAATATGATTTTGACCCTGAAGACGATATAGTTGATAAAGGAAAGCAATCATTCAACTTCAAATATCAGACAAAAGCTCTTTTGATGTCATCAATAAATAAAGGTAATGTCCAAGCCAAAAAAGATTATGTAGGCGGAATAATCGGTAGAATGGATTTAGGCTTAGTATATTCAAGTGAAAATTACGGATACATAGAAAACATTGATGGTGATTACACTGGTGGTATAACAGGTTCATCTGATAGTGTGATCAGAAACTGTTATTCATTAAGTGAATTAACCGGAAGGGACTATGTTGGTGGAATAACTGGATATGGAACTGATATATTCAACTGCTTTTCACTAGTCAAAATTGATGAATCTAAAGAATTTTCAGGAGCTATAGCAGGAAAAATTGAAGGTAATTTTGATAAAAACTACTTTGTTGAAAGTGAGCTTGCCGGAGTTGATGGTATAAGCTATGGAAATAAAGCTATGCCTCAGTCATATGAAAATTTCATATTGAATAAAAGATTACCTGAAACATTTAAATCATTTGAATTAATATTCAAAGCTGATGATGAAATTATTGAAGTAATCCCTTTTGAATATGGAGATTCCATAGAACTAGATAAGATACCTGATATTCCTGCAAAAAAAGGTTATTATGCAACATGGCCTGATTATGATTATAGTGGATTAGAGTTTTCAAGAACATTTGATGCGATTTATACTCCTATGATACAAGTATTATCTTCAGATTCAACAAATCCTCAGCCTAAATTATTAGTAGAAGGCGAATTCAATGAAGATGATAATCTTAAAGTTGAAGAAATAAATTGTACTAACAAAAAGATTAATAATAGGCCTCAAATTGAACAGTGGCGAGTTATGTTGAATACCACTGAAAATAAAGCCTCAGCTTACAGATTGTTGAAACCTGATACTAAAAATAAAATACTATTATATGAAAAAACAAATGATAAATGGAAAAAACTAAAAACAACAGTAGATGGTAGTTATGTATTGTTTGAAACCGATTCAAAGAATTTTGAATTAGCTGTTGTTGAAAAAGAAGCAGACAAAACACTATATATATGTTTAGGCATATTATTGGTTTTCATTCTTTTTATGATAATGAAAAAGAAAAGGAAAGCAAGAAAAGCTAAAAAAGCTAGTAAGGCAAAGAAAACCAGCAAAACTAAAAAAGCTCCCAAAAAGAAAAAAACTCATAAAAAGAAATAAAAACATTGATTATTAAACCATAAATAGTTGCGATTAAATTTATTTATAAAAGATATTCGCAAAACTATTTATGGTTTTTCTTTTTTGCATAATATATATTATATTTTTATTTCATTAAAATTTATCAAGTTATTAATTGTAATTGACATTATTTCAAATCACTTATACAATATATTTATAATAAATGTTACATTAATTGACTAAATAATCAAAATTAATATGGTTTTATCATAATAATGGTATTTTCAATTAAAATATACAATAATGTAATATCATTTATTATGTAAAGTTTACACTACAAATGACAAACGGAGGGTATCAACATGAAAAACAAATCATTATTATTAAGTTTCATACTCATTATTTTCCTTATTCCAAGCAAGTCATATGCTAATACAGACGATAATTTCGCGACATTGATTTGGGAAGGTGTCGTTCACAACAGTAACTATTTTGGTGAAATAATGAAAGTAAGAATTACTATCGACGGTGTAATAGGTGAACAGATAGCACCTGGTAAAGTAAATGTATATTCAAAGCCAATATATGACAATTATCAAACTACATATATCATTCCAGTTGTTGAAACAGGCTCAATAAAATTAGAATATCTAGGAACAGAAGATGGATTAACTTATCAAGATAGTGAAATAACTATAGGAATGACCAGTTGTGATAAAGTAGTTGAATGCAGTTATAGAGATGAAGGTTATGAGGCCGATCCTTATACATACTATATGGAACCTCAAGTATTCTATGCTAATGAAGATTTCAGATATGACCCTAATAAAGAAACACCTATACGTTTTTCTGAATTCAAGCCTTCAGATTCTTATGATGACGGAACTATTGCATTAATCTTCTTCGATCTACCAGATGATAATCTAGATCAACCATATTTACAGGCATTTACCGAATCTAAAGGAAAAACTATGTTACAAGAATTGAAGAACGGACATAATAGTATAACATTAGGACAATCCTTTGATGACCCAAAAGAAGAAAAGAAAGTGTTCAAGATGGAATATCCAAAAATGGATAAGGCAGCTCTAGAACAGAAATATGGAGTAACAATAAAAGTAGAAGATGGATTCTGGCCCAAAGATTCATTACTTAGTATGATGGATAAAATATATTCAAGATTTCCAGATGGATTAATAAAAGAAATGACTTCTTATTACAAAGCAAAAGGAATTGATACTATAGTTAATTTTCAATACAAACAAACTAATCTAGGTGGAAGTTTCTCTGACAAAGGTAATATAACTCTCAACTATTATCCTAACCCTATAGGAGACAGCTTTGCTGACTGGACCATAGGACATGAGATGGGTCATTACGTACATAAATATATTAATGAAATTTACGGTTACAATAAGTTAAAAGATGAATGGATTAGTATAAACAATGGATTAGGTTACCAAAATGAAGGATGTAACGAGTGGACAGATGAACATTACAAGTATTTTGTAAGAGATTATAGTACTACTAACTACTCAGAAGACTTCGCTACCCTATTTGAAGAACTCACAAAAGATAATGCAGTGGAATTGAGACTTAATATGATGAATGATAGTAATTATCCTCTGAAAAAGAAAATTGATCTATTGGATAGAGTGTTAGTAGAAAAGGCAAAATGCGTAACTTCTTCTAATAATTTATGGGGCAATACTCTACCTCAAACTGTAAGTGATTCTTTAAAAACTGCATGTGAGAATGCCTCTAAATCAGGATTGATTCCTGAAGGTGATGCTTTTGTTGGACTATATACATCAAATATCACTCGTACAGATTTCTGCGTACTTATTAGTAAATTAATAGAAAAACACACAAATATGACTTTAGCTGAATTTGTTGAAAGTAAAGGTTTAAAAGAAAATTGGTACTATGATATGAGTATAGCAGGTGGCGGAGAATGTAAAATAGACTCTAATTATCCATTCTGTGATACTAGCTATGAATTCATATTCGATTTACATTCATTAGGTATAATCAACGGAGTCAGTGACTGTCGTTTCAATCCTGATGGACTTCTTACAAAAGAACAAGTGGCAACCATATTATATAAAACAGCAACTATCTTAGGTAAAGATATGAATTATACTCCTTATCAATATGCTGATAATGATAAAATAAGCAGTTGGGCTAAAGAAAGTGTTAATTATGCAACTTCCAAAAAGCTAGTTACAGCTAACAGTGATAACATGTTCTTGCCAAAAGATTACTTTACTTATGAGGAAGCTTATACAGCGGTTTATAATTTATTCTGCAATTAGGAAATAAATATTTTCTATAATATATATGAAAACATTAGAAATTCTTGTCAATTTCTAATGTTTTCTTTTTACTAAGTTTTATAAGCAATAATTGATTACAAGAATAAGTAGTATTTTACAACTGCTTTTTTATTCTATTATAGAATATAACTTCTCAATATTATTGACTGTATAATCAGCAATACTATCCGTCCCATCTCCATCAGTTAAAAAACAAGTATGTATCCCAGCATTTTTGGCTGATAGAATATCCAAATCCCTATCTCCAATCATTATTGCTTCATCATGCATGATATCATATTTATCAATAAGATAATTAATAGCATCGGGACTAGGCTTCCTCAGAAATCCATTTTGTGATGTAATGAAATCAGTGAAATACTCATACATATGATATTTCTCCAAAAACTTCAATGCTGATTCACCTCTATGTGTATATAAATAATTATTTCTGTCAGTAGTGTTAATATATCTACATATCTCCTCTATCCCATCAAATGGTTTACATAACTCCATTTCCGTGATTCTTCTCTGCTTAGTATATCTTTGTATGAATTCATCATCAATATCATATATTTCTTTGTAGTGTTGTATTGTATGAGATATTGACACTTTCATATATCTTAGTATCTCATCCATTGACTCCTCTATTCCCTCTTGTTCTAGTTCTTTTTTAAAAGCCTTAGCCATTACTGGATATGTATCGAATAACGTACCATCAAAATCCCAAATAATATGTTTATACACTTATGTTCACTCCCATGTTATATTTTTTTGAACTATTCTACTGGTTTATATCTGTCACAATATTCTTGTCTTGCTATTTCAGTATATTTCATGATGAAGTCTGACTTAGCGTTAGTATATCCATCTCTATTATGCTCATATTTTTTCTGTAATCCCAGTTTCAGTTTTCCGTATTCTTCAGCAACATCTTTATGTTCTATAAGATAATCCCTATAATATAATTCTTTCCAATTATCACAATAACGTACATGCAAGTGATACACTTTTTCTGCGAATCCTTCTTTCGTATATCCTTTGTTGAATACCAAACTCATATATGGTTCTTCTTGAGATGACATCAATATCCAACCGTTATTGCAAATGATATCTTTTATATCTTTTATGTTACTTCCCTTTTTTACTTCCAATAAAATATCAACTGTAGGTTTTGCAATCAATCCTTCAACAGCAGTACTTCCAATGTGATTAATACGCATAATATTTTTCTTGTCAATAAAACTAAGAAGATGTTGTTTTTCTATTTCATACCAATTTTTATAGTCTTGATTATGTTTTTTAAGGATGATAGGAAATAATTTCCATAATTCTTCTAGAGTCATTTCTGATAGTTCTTTACTCATACATACCTCCCGGCTAATATTATTTTTAATGTTTATCTCTATCTATGATTTTATACTATACATAAGCATTAATCAATATCTCAACTTTCCCACTTCGATATTCTATGTAGGAAAGCTAATTAAAAGGCTTTGTATAATAAAAATAATTTGCTCATCAATTACTTTTTCAATCTTAATAATTTTGTATTTAAAGATAATATAGCAACCCTATAAAATCAGTGATATAATAATCTTGTATAAGTAATTTATTTTTTATACTTTTTGATGAGATTAGATTATAAACATATCATTTCTCACAACAAAAAACTAATTGCTTTATTTGTTCCGTCTTTTTTTGATGGATAAATGACGGGAGTAAATATTTATATTGCTCTATAATTTTAATTGGAAGGAAGGTTTATAATGGATTGGATCGATCGACTTAATGAGGCTATCGACTATATAGAAAAAAATCTTGATAACGAAATTAGCAATGATGTTTTAGGTAAAATCGCCTTATGCCCCATGGGAACATTACAAAGAACTTTTTCTTTGATGACAGGAATTACAATTTCAGAATATATTAGAAGAAGAAAACTTACTATGGCAGCTTTTGATTTACAATCAACAGATTGTAAAGTCATTGATATCGCTATGAAATATGGTTATACATCATCTGATGCTTTTTGCGTAGCTTTCAAAAGAATGCATGGAACATCACCCATAAATGCCAAACACCAAAACATTAGACTGAAATCCTATCCTCGCTTATCCTTTACACTTAAAATAGAAGGAGAAATAGAAATGGATTATCATATTGTTGAAAAAGAAAGTTTTAAGGTTGTAGGGAAAATAGTAACTTCTACTTCAGAAGAAAACAAAGTTCCCGCTTTTTGGAACCAATGTAAAGAAGACGGTACCGTTGACAAACTTATCAATATTAGTGTTGATTCTACTACTATTGGCATGTGTTTTGGCTATAATGATGAAGGACTAAACGATTATATGGTAGGTGTTGAAACCAATCATGAACCTATTGAAGGAACTAAAACCATTGAAGTTACTAAGAGTACTTGGTTAGTTTTTGAATCTATAGGTCCAATACAGCCAAATCTTGGCAATACTTGGGGTAGAATTTATGGTGAGTTCTTACCACAAAGTACTTATAAACAAGCTTGTCTACCTACAATTGAGAAATACTTCGGTGGTAACGTTAATGCAGATGATTATCGTGTAGAAATATGGATACCTATAATCACTAAGTGATATCTTTCAATTGATAACTTTTGTTATGAAACGCTCCTATTTCATATGCTTAAAAATAGAGGTTTCCTCTAAGATAATTTAGCGAGTATTCATAGATAAAAATACTCGCTTCTTTCATCAAGTAATTTCAGGGGATTTCAATATGAGTACTATCTGTTCCAAGAATTTTCACACCATCTTTTTCATTACTTCCCACCGAAACAGTAATATTAAATTTATCAGTTTCTGAGATTTCTTCATCTTTATCCGCAACCAATTCAATGATAACTGTTCCTGTACCTCCTCCAGTAGGTATATAACTATACTCTGTTCCTATTTCTATATAACTATACCAGTCATATTTTTCTGATTTAGTATTAAATTTCGCTACATGATCTTTAGGTATTGCCTCTGCCTCATGTTTATTTTCTGGATAACTGCTTGTAATACTTGATACATTCCATTTTTTTGGAATATAGATAATAACTCCTCCCCAATCATCTGGATCGATATCAACATATGTGACGATTTGAATGCTTTCTGGTATTTGTTCGGTTCCTCTTATAAATATTGTTCCTTTTGCTGATGTATTCATATTAGTTGATTCAGTTCTTACACTAAAATCTACAGATTTGATTATATTTTCATTAACTACAACTTTATTGGAATTACTACTTCGATAACAACCGCTAAATAATAGGATACATATTATTATAACAAAATGGGAAATTATATATTTCGATTTAATTTTCATCTCTACCTCCTTAAGAGAAATATTCTCCATAAAATATAATTTTTGCATAAATTTTATCTAGTAGAATTATTTTAAATACTATTAGCTTAATTAATGAAAATGAATATCATTAACTCTTTTATTATATCAAAATATAATTACTCTGTATATTAATGTTAATGATTATCCTCACCTTTTGCTATCACCCTCATATATTTATATTAGGTTCATTATTACAACTAAAAACTAAAAAAGGAGGCAATAAAATGAGTGATTTATATAAACTAGGTCAATCTAAGCAAGCTAATCTAGAAAATGTTGGCGAAGAAATAAGGCTTGACTTACAATTATCAGAAGATCCATATATAAACACTGGTTCAATATCTGGAACAATTAATGATCCTGGTGGAAATCCCGTTGAAGGTGTATTGGTTAAAATCCTAAATAATAATCATGACCCATTATATCATACCTTAAATAATGAAAATGGTTATTATTCTATTAGTGCAATTACTCCAGGTTCAGAATATCATCTTGTTATTGTTAAAGACGGTTATCTTCTTAATGTAGTAACTGTATTCTCTATAGTTGCAGGTCAAACAATAGATATAGATGCTACGATTACACCCGACCCTAGTGCACAACTATCTACTATCACAGGTCACTTGTATGATACCAGTGATGTTCCACTTGAAGGAGTATTATGTACTTTACTAAAACTAGATGGAGGCGAAGAGATACCTGTAGGTATAACTTCAACCAATGAATACGGGCAACTTGTATTTGTTGACGTAGAATTAGGCAATTACATTGGAAGGGCAACAAAACAAGGCTATATACCAGCTATAATAGAAATCCAAGTAACCACACCAGGGTCAATTATAGATCTTGTAGGTAATCTGGAAACATCACCAACAGAATCACAAGGTACCATAAACGGTACTATAACTGATGATGATGGTATTGGTATTGAAGATGCAGTTGTTATATTGTATGAAGTTTCAGGAGACCCTGAAGATCCAGTACTCTATCCTGTAAGATGCACAAGAACTATCGGAGGTGGAGCTTATCTCTTTGGTGACGTTCCACAAGGTAATTATGTAGTAAAAGCAAATAAAGAATCATAAAAAAAAGTGAGGTGATACAATGTCAGAAAATAAAGATCTCTATATCTTAGGGCAATCTCAAGAAGGCTCTATTATAGATATAGGTCAAGAGATTCGAATTGACTTGAAACTAGAAGATAATATCATTGGAGATTCTGGTACGGTTTTTGGTAAAGTATTAGATATAGATGGTGATGGTATACCAGGTGTAACAATAAAATTGACAGATGGAGATTTAAATCCCGAGTACCACGTTGTTACTGACTTTGCTGGACAATATACGATAGATGATGTAGAAGCGAATAAGCAATATCTTATACTTGCTGTTAAAAATGGTTTTGACCTAAAACAAGGTACTCCATTCATAATGCAACCCCAGCAGCAAATCGAGAGAGACTTCGTACTGACTTCTTCTCCTGAAGAAGATAATTCTTTAGTAGCTGGAGATATCATTAATGCTGATGGAGAAAAACTCCAAGGTGTTACTGTAAGATTATATGATAATATTGGTGCAGAACCAGTATTATTGAAAACAACTCATACCAATGAATTCGGTCAATACGCTTTCTTTGATATTCAACAAGGAAATTATCTTATTACAAGTTCACTACTTGGTTATTATACTACAGAAGTATCATTTATTATAGAGCAACAAGATAAAGTCAGAAATATTAACTTGACAATGCTTGTAGACCCTGAAACCAGAAAAGGAACAATAAATGGTATCATTAATGATTCAGAAGGCTTACCTATAGCCGAAGCATTTGTTATATTATTCCAAATCTACGAAGACTCGGAAGAAAGGGAATATTTAGTTCCCATAAGAAAAACTCTGACCAATAACGATGGATTATATCTGTTTGAGCAAGTTCCTGAAGGTCACTACAAAGTTAAAGCAAATAAGCTAAAAACTGATGTATAGAACTGTTCAATAGATACAAAACAAAGAGGCTACGCTTCATAAAAGATTCCAAGGAAAATAAAAAGTATATTTTCCTTATTCTATTAAAAAATTCTGTTGAATACAGTATCAATAGAATCAAATATTATAGTTACTCCAAATAAATGGCATATATTATTTATGCCATTTATAATATATTAATAGGAAATTTAATTTATGATAGTGATGATATATAGATTAATTATCATTATTAAATAATATATGTGAGGTCTTAATATGGATAAATATATATTGGCTCAATCGGATGTAGGAGTCATTACAGAAGATTTTCCTGAAATAGTTCTAAACCTTCAACTTGAGAAAAACACTTATTACAAGAATTCTCTTATATATGGATGTATAACAGACTTATGTAGAAGACCTATAGAAAATGCAAATGTCATGTTTTTCAATAAAAACGATAAAAAAATAGGTTCTGTATATACCTCCAAAGATGGAAGATATAATTACTATGGGGTTAAACATAAACATGAAGCAAGAATCGTGATTAAGAAATTAGGATATAAAACCAACATTAGTGAATTATTGGAAATATGCAGTAAAAGATATAGATACAATGTAGCACTTAAGAAACTTCCCATTTCAAAGAAAGCCCTTATCTCTGGACATATTAAGGATAAATACAATAATCCTGTAGAAGGAATTATCGTATATCTATTGACTGTTTGTTGTTCTAATAGTAAATGTATATTTAAAACAACTGTTTCCAATGAATATGGTCAATTTGTTTTTTCTGGCATTCCACGAGATGAATATATGGTATATATTAATGATGCTAATTATACTACATACAACAAATATATAGAACTCATTGATTCAAATAGAATATACAATATAGATGTAATTCTTAAACCGAAAAGATCATCAACTAGAATAACAGGTCAGATAACAAATAGTAAAGGTAAAATGATTTCTAATGCGGTAGTAGTCTTATATAAAGTTGAAGACAATAAGAAACTTATTCCGATAAAATATACAACTTGTGACGAAGATGGAAGATATGTCTTTACAGATATCCCTTACAGCAATTATATAGTTAAAGCAAAATAATTAACTACGAGAATACATTATCTAATACAATATATATAATGAAATAATTTTAATAGAAAAAAATTGCTGTAAAATACACTGTTTATTTTACAGCAACATTTCATATTAACTATTGGGGTATATAAATATTTATATAATTATACTCATATATTATGCTTTTATAGCCCAACGCATTTTAGTAGAACGAGCACGACTATTAATGCGACATTCTTCTGCTGACGGTCTAATAATCTCAGGAGCAATTTCTTTGTAGACGCCCTCACGTAAAAACCGCTTAAAAGACTTTTTAACAAGACGATCTTCTCCTGAATGAAAAGATAATATAGCAACACGTCCCCCTTCAGCAAGAACATCAGGTAACTTCTCCAAAAATTCATATAAGGCTTCATATTCATTATTAACATCAATTCGTAATGCCTGAAAAGTACGTTGGCAAGATTTTTTTATCTCTTCTTTCTTTTTATCTTTTGGAATGAAATCGAGAACATCTTTGATTATATTTTGGAGCTGATTAGTTGTTGAAATATCCGTTCCTTTTTTTATTTCTGAAGTTATAGCACGAGAAATTTCTTCAGCATATGGTTCATCCGCATTCTCTGTCAACATACCTTTTAACTCATCTTTTGAAATATTTTTTAATCTTTCTGCAGCAGAAATTCCTTTTTTAGGATTCATACGCAAGTCTAGTGGTCCTTCATTTTTGTATGAGAATCCTCTCTCGGGATTATCTATCTGCATTGAAGATACACCTAGATCAGCTAACACGAAATCCAACGGTCCTGACTCTGCTACTACTTGATCTATATTAGAAAAATTCAATTCCTTGATAGTTAAAATCTTATCATCATATCCTAACTTCTCTAATCGCTCTCTAGTACGTACTATCTCAATAGGATCTACGTCTAATGCATACAAATGTCCCTTTAACTCTAGACATTTTAGCATCTCTAATGAATGCCCACCATAACCCAGTGTAGCATCCAATCCTACTTTTCCAGGAGTGATTTTCAAGAAATCCAATATCTCTTTAACACATATGGATATATGCATACCTGCTGGTGTACTTCCCTTACTTATTACTTTTGCCACAGTACCAGAATATTTTTCTGGCTGTAGTTCCTTATATTTTTCTTTATACGATCTAGGATGAGTCCCTTTATATCTAATACGTCTCTTGTGTTTCTGCTCTTGCTTTTCCATGGTCCAACCTCTCTTTTATTATTCTAACAAGTACACCTTATGAATTATCATATATAGTCTATATGACTTTCTTTATCTATGCCTTATCCAACTAATCATTCCATACCTATTTACACGTATCATTGCTTTTGTGCGATTAAAAGAAATCTATGCTCAGTACCTTCAATGAAACCTTTTTCATCAATATCTTCTTTTATTTCACATAAATTATCGAAATATTTATCCACTGAGAATCCAGGAAATTCCCATTCAATAATTTTTGCAAAATATACCAAAGCACCTACATCATAAAAATATATAGGAGTATATATTTCTTGGGATTCCAATATTTTGAATCCGTGCTTTTTCAATGCATTTTCGTTATTGATTAATGTATGTTTAGGAAATTGTGGTTGGAAATCATCTATCAATCTATTTGACAGATCATAATCATTTTCTCCACCAACCTGTTGGGTAATAAAATACCCTTCCTTCTTTAATATACGACTTACCTCAGAAGAATCAAAGGATTCATGTCGGTTAATTATCATATCAAAAGTGTTTTCAGCAAAAGGTAGTTTATCATCTTCATACACCTGTTTTACAGTAATTCCCTTGGGTTCAAGCTTTTCTTTACAAAGCTTGACGTTTGGAGGATACCCTTCAGTAACAGAAGTTAAATGATATGGATGATTGAGAGTCAGTATGAACTCACCTCCACCAGTGCCCATATCCAATAACCTATAAGTATCTTTTAAATATGTCAATACAATAGAACCATAATCCCATGGCAATTCCTCACAGTCCCATCTTCCTTTTATATATGAGAAATCCCATCCTTGAAAACTATGGGCTTCTTCAGATTTCCAATAACACTTCAATTCTAATGAATTCATAATAACTGCTCCTTTTCATTATTTGGTTTATATGCCTATAAACGGTGCAGTTAACTGATAACATATTACATATCCTCGGCACAATCTGCTATCAGATTATATTAACTGCTCCGAGGAATTAAATCGTTCTATTCTCATTAACGAGTTCACCTCTTTCAAATAACATTTTTATCTATCAGTACACTAGATATTAGACTCCTTCCATATTTTCTAGTCCCCAATCATACATCAAATTCAAATTGGTATTTTCTTTCTTTGATTTTTGGCATCAATACTCTCCTTTTTGATAGTATCTAACTAATAAGTGCATACTTGTATAATATACGAAACTATTTTATGATTATTATAACAGTTCGATTATAAAAATAAAAGGAGCGATTGATTATGGAAAAGCTAAAATTATTGGAAGACTATCTCCTAGTTCATTTGGTTGGGAACCATGGAAATTTTTGTTCCTTTTTCATCTAAATCATTCATCTCTTTAATAAACGAGACACTCATCACCACAGCTACAATTGTAGTCAATATATCTGCTGTAGGTTGAGCAAAGATAAATCCATCAAATCCAAATAGAGTGTTGAATATGAAAAGCAAAGGCATATAGATAATCAACTGTCTTCCTAAAGCCAATAACATAGATTTAAGCGCTTTACCAGTGGCCTGGAAAGTTACCATCATGGTAAATTGAAATCCGATAAAAGGTACGCACCAATTGAACGCATGAAGTATTTGTGTACCTGCTTCAATAGTTTCTTTATCGTTAATGAATAGACCCACTAAATTCCCCCCTAACAAACCAAAAAGAAATGTAAAGAAGACTGAGATAAATGTTGAATAGATAATCGTGTAGATAAATCCTTTTTTCAATCTTGAAAAATCATTTGCACCATAATTATATCCTGCAAAAGGTTGATACCCTTGTGTTAGTCCCATAACCAACATGACTACCATGTTGGATACTCTTAAAAAGATTCCGTTTGCAGCAACTATAATATCTCCATATCCTACTGCAATAATATTTATCACAATGAAAGAAACACTCATTACCGCAGTAGAAAGCGCAGCTGGTATACCTATCTTGAATGTTTCTGAATAAATAATTTTACTTGGTTTGAATTGCTTTGGATGTATAGATAAAATTGTTTTCTTCCCCATAAAATGTATAATGAAATATAGAGTTCCTACAATTGCACCTATAACTGTAGCCCAAGCAGCTCCAGCTACTCCCATATCTAATACTAAAATAAATATAGGATCAAGAATAATATTAAGACAAATACCAAGCAACATTCCGAACATTGCACTTCCTGTTGCACCTTCACTCCTCACTAATCCCGACATGGCTGTTTGAAGAATTAGAGGTGTAGCGAAAGCGACAATTATTGTATAATACTCTTTTGTAGGTTGGTATGTGTCTATACTTGTTCCTATCACCCCAAGTATCGGTTCTCTAAAAACAAGTAACAATATGGTAAAAATCACACCTATGAATATGGCAGTATAGAATGCGACTGAATTAGCATGATTAGCTTCTTCCTTATCTTTCCCCCCTAATTTTCGCGAAATGTAACTTGATGTACCATTGGCAAAAATATTACCTATAGCTTGATTCAACATAAATATTGGTGTGGCAAGACTAAGTGCCGCAATAAGATTAGGGTCATTGGTCTGACCAATGAAAAAAGTATCTGTCAAACTATATATCATTTGTACTGCCATAGCTATCATTGTTGGTAAAGCCAACTTCCATATGGCACTCCTTACTGGAGTACTTTCCATTAATTTAATTCTACCTTGTTCCATCATATTCCTCCTTCATTAGAATCTAGTAAATATAATAGTCTTATTAGTTCTATATAGAACTATTTATATAAAATTATTGTACTATATAGAACTATATGTATAAAATAATATTATATTTATGACTCCAATTCTTTCCTTATCTTTTTTATCATAGCTACAAATTGTTCTTTTTCTTCTGAGCTTAAAGCTTTATCGAAACACTCGTCAATAGTATCGGTCACGGCTTCATTATTTCGTTCGAACTCCATGCTTCTCTCAGTTAGAGTAACTTTCTTCTGTCTTGTATCCTTCAGCATTTTCTCTCTTCTTATCAATCCCTTCTTTTCCATTAATCTAAGATTTGTTGATATAGTTGACCTAGCTAACGAAAAGAAATCTTCTATATCGCGTTGGCAAATATCTTTCTCACGATTATTATATAAAAAATTGATAATTAATCCATTTTGACCAGATAGATGTAACATATTCTCGGTTGGATTGTTTTTCTTCAATGAATACTCAACTTTACGATTGATTATATTAGTTACTGCGATTAGTTCTAATCCAACATTGATTCCTTTCATTAGGATCACCTCTGAAATAATATTGTTCTATAACGAACAATATTATTATATATTTTAATAATTACTTTGTCAATATCTCATAGCCATATAGCAAAATCATTATATTCAAAAGTACCGCTTCCGTGGTGTAATTTGTCCTTATCATTCAATTCATTAAATGCTTTCTTCATATCTTGAAGAATAGACGGTTTTATATCTAGATTATGATGTGCTGGAAATACCCTATTCACTGGTAAAGCTGCAACTCTATCTATAGATGATAGATATGCCTTCGGATCAGTTGATGGAAAATAAGCGAATAATGTTCCTATATAAACCAGATCTCCAGTGAAAAGATATTTACGATCTTTTTCATAGAAACACATATGACCTGGTGAATGTCCAGGTGTATGTAACACCTCAATACTACGTCCTCCAATGTCAATTACATCATTATCCTTTAGTACCCTTGTAGCAGTACCTTGAAAAAACTTATAATCATCAATATTAAAATCCTCTGGCAGATCGCAGTCCTCAACAACAAAACCTTTTACTTGTTCCATAGTCAATGGAAATTCACCTGCAAGCCAATTGACCTCATCTTCGTGTACATAGAAATCATGGAAATATTCATGCCCTCCAATATGGTCCCAATGCACGTGAGTAGCAACAGCTATTATAGGTTTATCTGTTAATTTAATAACTTCTTCGTAGATATTCTTGATACCAAGACCTGTATCTATCAATAAACTATAAGTTGTCCCGTTTAGCAGATATGCATGTGATTCTTCCCAGTGCCTATACTCACTAATTATATGGGTATCTTTGTCAATTTTTTCAATTGTAAACCAATCGTTCATAATTTTCCTCCTTGATCGTAGTTCAATATTATTTATTTTGTAAAGATGTTATACATAAACATATAAATTAATATAGATTTTTATTTATGAATAATCAAATTAATTTTACCATAAACATCATAACAAATCATCTTTGTTATGATAACTGAAAAACAAGATCTTCTTACGACTCATATATGTCTCCTATAAATCTCAGGTTTAATTTTCCAGTTGATTAGTTTACATAATATCTGGTAAAATATTATAAAAATGCTTAATACATATAATACTTACTAAAAGGGAGGCTTTTTATGGTTACAAAATTTTATAAGGATTTGACAAAGATACTTGCCAGCATCTTAATTATTGGTTTCGCATTATTTAATGCTGAAACAGTAAACGCTGCTACCCTTCAAGACATTGATTCAAGTTCTGATTATGCAAAACAAGCTATTCTATCACTAGCTGACAAAGACATTATCACTGGTGATGGAAACGGTAATTTCAATCCCCAAAACACTGTTACAAGAGCTGAAATGATTACAATGATAGTAAGAGCTCTTGAAGTGGACACGACTGACGTTCCTGATACACCTACTTTTCAAGATATCCCAAAAACACATTGGGCATATAATTATGTAGAAGCAGCATATAGAGAAGGTATTGTCAAAGGATTATCCAAAGATACATTTGGTAAAAATGGTCAATGTACACGTGAACAGATGACAGTTATGTTTGTACGCTCATTAGGAATATCCAATAAGAATAGTAAATTTACTAATATTTATAATCTTGCAGATAAAGATATGATTTCATCTTGGGCAAAAGATGCTGTAGAATTTTCTCTTGCATCTGGATTGATGAACGGAACAAGCGATGCTACATTCTCACCAAGAGGTAATGCACAGCGTCAACAAGTTGCTGTTGTTATCCACCGTCTGATCAATAACAAAGAAAATATCTTGGAATCTGCAAATGAAACAAATGATAATTCAGAGGATATAAAATATACAGAACTTTACGAGGCTCTTTTAAATATTGAAGAAAGTGCAACCTTTAATATGAGTTCTATACTAGAAGTCAAAGGAACAACAACTGAAGAAACAGTATCTATAAAAAATATTGGAAATGGTGTGCTTAAGGGTACAGATCTAAAAATGACTTCAACTATGTATTTAACTCAAAAAGATTTAACTATTCCTTATTTAACAGCTGATATAATTATAGTAGATGGTAAATTATTTGCAAAAGAAGCTGGTTCTGACATTTGGGTTGAATCAACTGATAATGATTTAGCAGAATTAATATCTATTGAATCTGATGACTTATCCCCAAACAATGATGAACTTGTAGATATCTACAATGATTTGCCCATAGAAAAAGGTGAGACAGTAGAAATCGGTGGTGTGAATACTACGAAATATACATTATCTCTAGACATGGATACTATTATGGAACTATATCCTGAAGATTTTAATGATATAGATACAGATACACAGGAAATCATTGATAATATGAATTTAATTTATAATATGGAATTCTATGTAAACGAACAGAATAAGCTTCAAAAACAGATATTTAAATCACATATGCAAAACGAAGAAATAACTTCTGATTTAGTAATAGAGTATACTGATTTCGGAATTGATGTTGAGATAACTGCACCTAGCCTTGAAAATATTTACGTTGATACAAAAGAAGTCATTATGTAATTTGTTAAGACAATTATATACCATCAGCACTTACATTATTTTATTATTGTAAGTGCTGATTTACTATTTAATAGCTTTTTTATGTAATTAACAATGATAGCGAACCTAATTATTGTTATTGCTGTCATGAATCATAATAAAATCTATTTTGTTTTACAACTCCACTTCTCGTATAGTTCAGGTTTCCTATCCAACTTGAAATCTCTCTTCTTCATTGATGTTTTTGAGTAATTTCCTTTCTCGACTTCAAATATTAACATGGATTCATCATTTCCCCTATCGCATTCTATCATATCTCCATTGGGGTCATAACAAATCATGCCTCCCCCTCCATTATCAAAGATAAGATTGTTGGCAGCAACATAGACACGATTATCGTATGCTCTAGCTACAAGATATTTCTTCCAAGAATCTACCCTCTTACTGGAATCATTTGGTACTGCAGAAGGAGCCAATATAAGATTGGCACCAGATAGTGCCATGTAAGTTGATAATTCTGGGAAATGAGTATCATAGCACATCATAATACCGAAAATCAGGTCGTTCTTCTTGAATACTTTAATTTCTTCACCAGCTGTGACGAAACATCTTTCCTTATTGCCAATATGAATTTTATGGTAACTGTCTATATCTTCATCAATAACGAATTGGGCTAGATAATATTCATCTAGCAATTTCTCGATACCTCCAATGACTATAGTTATATTATTTTTATTAGCTTCTATCCTTAATCGTTCTATATATGATTTATGCTTGGTAACTTGCCATTCCAGATTTTCGAAGGTGTATCCGCATAGTGCCATCTCTGGGAAACATATTAGTTCGACATTCTGTTCTATAGCTTCTTCAATAAATGATAATATTGTCCTGAAATTGCTTTCCATTTCATTAATAACTGGTTTTGTTTGTACCATAGCTATTTTCATCAGCGAACGATTCCAATCGTAAAATATGGTACTTTTTCATTTAGATAATTGATATCTTCTGTAATATATTCATTATCAAGTCCGATATTAGTCAAGAATGTGACACTACGCTTTCCTTCATTTATCAGCTCTTTTAATAATTTCTGATTAGCACAGACTTTCATGACAACAATACTATCATGTATATCAAATACCATCTTGATTTTATCTTCATCATCTGTCATATTAACAACAGCCATTGATTCCCTTTCAATACAGAGAGGTTTTCTACTTATTGCTGCCCCATTAAGAAAAGATGGTATACCAGGTATATAATTAACTTTCTCAAAATACTCACTTATGTATGTAAACGTACAGTAGATCATAGGGTCACCAAGAGTAAGATAAACTATTTTCTTACCTTCCTGTAATTGTTGATTTATGTTTTCCCCATGTTTTTTGAAGATACTCTCCACATAGTCTTTATTCTGTTCTAAATTGATCATTGGAAAATATAGATACAGTACCTTATCCATATCTTCTATATATTTTTTTGCAATATCAAGGGCTGTACTTTTTGTTGAACCTTCTTTTTTCACTGGTACTAGAATGATGTCTGCCTCTTTAATCATACGTACTGCTTTTACAGTTATTAATTCACTGTCTCCAGGACCTACTCCAATCACAGTTAATTGCATAAGTAATCTCCTTTCCTATTCACTCTAAAAGTTTCTTCATTAATTATACCATCTATCTTTTATTCTACAAGCAAACTTAATTTATTTTCTATTATATATATATATTGAATCAAAACATGCACTATCATTCAATTGAAAATTATTGCTATAATTATATTTTTAACTATTTTATGTAATTTAGGTGATTGTGACATTTTGCAATATATTTCTACATATTAATTACTATATTTAATTTTATTAGTTTAGCACATGTCATATTATGTAATTTAATGCCATTTTATAAAATATTAGCAAGAATTTGCAAATAAACTTTCTTCAATATTTATTAATTATTTTCATAAAAAGTCAAAATAATTAACTCAAATTATTTAAATTATATTTTATTTATTGTATAATTTATATATTGCATTCAATTATATATACAAATAAATGTTTTTATAATTGATTTATTAGCTATTTTTTTTATAATTTGGGAGGGTATTATTATGAAAACTAACAAAAAGTCAATTCTATTCCGTTTTGATGGCAAACCATCCATAAAAGATGTTGCACCATTAGGACTACAGCATGTTATTGCAATGATTGTAGGCTGTGTCACCCCAGCTCTTATTATTGCAGGTGTTGCAGAACTTAATCCTAGTGACAAAGTTTTATTAGTTCAATCTTCATTATTTTTTTCAGGAATAGCTACATTAATTCAAATTTTTCCAATAGGTGGTATTATTGGCTCAAGACTACCTATAATTATGGGGGTAAGTTTCGCATATGTGCCTACATTAACAGCTATAGCTGGTGAATTTAATATAGCTACATTATTTGGTGCTCAAATAGTAGGTGGTTTAGTTGCAATATTATTCGGTGTTTTTCTAAAGAAACTATCTCATCTGTTTCCACCTCTTGTCACAGGTACAGTCATACTTTCAATAGGTCTGTCCCTTTACCCCGTTGCTATTAAATATATAGCTGGTGGTGCTGGTTCACCTGATTTTGGCTCTCCTCAAAACTGGATAGTCGCAATGATAACTCTTGCTGTTGTAATATTTTTCAATCATTTCACTAAAGGGACTTTGAAACTTGCATCTATTCTGATAGGTATGATTGTGGGATATATAATTTCTATATTCCTCGGAATGGTATCTTTTGATGCTGTTAGAGAAGCAAGTGTATTTCAAGCTCCTAGGTTTATGCATTTCGGCATTAATTTCAACACTACAGCAATCGTATCTATGGTTATTATGTATATTGTCAACTCTGTTCAAGCTATTGGTGACTTATCTGCTACAACAGGGGGTGGTATGGACAGACTTCCTACTGATAAAGAACTATCTCACGGAATTATAGGTAATGGTTTCACAGGTGTAGTTTCTGCATTCTTCGGATGTATGCCAACTGCAACCTATAGCCAAAATGTGGGTATAGTCACTGTAACTAAAGTTATAAATAGATGGGTATTTATTTTTGCATCTTTCATTGTTATTTTAACAGGACTTATTCCAAAATTTGCTTCAATACTTACAACAATCCCTCAATGTGTGCTCGGAGGCGCTACTATATCAGTTTTTGCTGTAATAACAATGACAGGAATCAAAATGATTGCGGCTAGTGATCTTAACATGAGAAATTCTGCGGTTATTGGACTTTCTGTTGCTTTAGGAATGGGAATCGTACAAGTTCCTGATTCACTTGCGTTATTTCCATCATGGTTTATATCAATATTCGGAAAATCTTCTGTTGTTGTAACTACATTGGTTGCTATACTGTTGAATCTTATACTTCCTAAGAATAATACTAAAGATATTTCAACTGATACATCAGAAGAAATTGAGTCAGATATAAAAAAAATAGGATAATTATGTTTTGAATTTGTATAAATATTATTAAAAGGAATTGAGTACTAATATTTATTGAAATATTAATACTCAACTCCTTTTATTTTAAGTTTCTTCTGGAGAGTATTTATCAAATGCTTTACCTTGTGCTAATGATATATTTGTCATAACTTTAAGATTCAATTCTTTAGCCGCATCTAGAGATGACATCCATTTACCTTGCACTTGTTGAGTTTTATCAACTTCTGCGTTATTCATCGCTTTATTTAATGGTAATTGAATAAATTTAAGATGATGATCTTTCCCTGCCACAGCTTCTATTTAGCAATAATAACCCTAACATATATTGACAAAATGTAATTAGTATGTTACATTTTGTATGTAAACAACAGGTTACATTTTGTAAGGAGGTAATGCCTTGGTAAAGAATCGAATTAAGGTTTTGAGAGCAGAACGTGATTGGACGCAAGCTGATTTAGCTGGAAAGGTTGGCATTTCCCGTCAAGCGGTTATATCAATTGAGAAATATAAATATACGCCCTCATTAGAATTAGCTTTTAAAATTGCAGAAGTATTCAATGTTCCAATAACTAAAGTTTTTGAACACAAGGAGGGTTAAACCAATGAACGAAAAAACTATTCTTTCAATTTTTCTTATTTCAGGTACTGCTATTACTCTTTTTCTTTATATATGGAAAGCTAAGAAGGAAATTGTTTATAGAAGAGATGAGCGTTGGCAATTAATTCAGAACAAAGCAAATAATGCAGCCAATTATTCAAATTACATATTGATCTTATTATTGGCTCTCGGAGAAGCGATAACACTATTTCAGGATATCCAGATAACCTTTACCTTGGATAGAGCTTTAACTTACGGCGTAATATTCATAGGTCTACGAAATGCTATCGAATTATTTGCATTAAGATATTTCGACAAGCAAATGTAAGGAAGCAATTCCTTTATAGTAGACAGTTCCATCATTCAACTGCCTACTATAAAAGAAGCATATCAGTTTCCATCTATTTGTTTTCTGCTACTTGTTGTAATAATAATCGTTCCCCGTATACGATTTTTACAATTAGCTCTACAGCTTGTTTCCTAAGTTCGTAACATCTGCTTCTACTCATATGCATACTATCTGCAACAATCTCCATAGGGCATTTATGTACATAGTTCTGATTGATTATTATATAATATTTTTCATTTATTCCTTTAATCAATTCCAAACAATCATCTATGATACCTATGTCATAACTCAACTGTTTTATTTCCTGCTCTATATCACGAAGAGCCCTTTTATATTCTTCCTCAATCTTCTCTTTATAATTATCAGCAGTTGCTTCTACATGATTTAATGTAGCAACCTCCTCACCCTTTTCAATAACAAAACGTGTCACCTTACCTGAATATCCCCCTTGAAGCATCTTAGAACGTATGTATTCATTTTCCCCTTCACTTGTTAATCGTTGTATTTGATTCCTTAAAAATGCCACCCTTACCTTATTGTACTCATAATTTTTGAGTAAATCCTCGATTAATTTAACATACTTCAAATTACAACCTCCCTAAATATTGTTTTTAAGCTGTAAAAACTAATGCTTCATTAGCCCTCTTAGTAGTGTACACGTCAAGTAATTCGTTATTTAATTAACAGTTTAATTTTGCAATGTATATAATTTATTTCGAATATACATTATTTTCTTAATAATACCACTTATTCTTATTGCATTATTCTCATATTTGTCCTTTTTTTGTCCAATAATTGTAAATAATTGTCTACCAAGATAAGACAAGCATTATATTTCACACTCTTATTTAATAATTAGCTTATAGCCAATTTGTAATAGAACTATAATTCTTCTCACTAAAGCTGTCATAATTCTATTTTAATCTATAATTATAACAATAAGATAACAATTTATTTAATTGAATGCTATTAAATGTTAACAATTTAACTAAACAAAAGACACATCCCTCCTATTTCATATGCTTAAGAACTAAATCCTTCCTATAAGAAAATAAAAGAAGCTTAGCCTCATAATAGTTTATAGAGAAATAGAGAATAGAGTTTTATACTATAAATAAAAAAAAGCACTATTCGTAAAATAATTACAAATAGTGCCTTAAAATTATAGATCTAACATTCTGCACAATATAGCAAATAATTCACCACGAGTTATTGGATCATCCAATCGTTCTTCATGAATCACCATTCCTCTGTCAATAAGTTGCTGATAATATGTCTTAGCCCAATGTTCTTTTTCGATATTTTTCTTTTCCTCGAATATAGAAAAACATCCACGGACAAATTGTTCCCATCTTCCTTCCTTAAGGAGTACGGCTGGACAGTATTTGCCTGTCCAATCCTGATGTTTTTTAATTTCACCAATAGATGTTTTTGCCATTAGGTAAGCGATAAGCTGTTGTGCATTCTTTTCTGCTGCTGCCATATCAATATCTTCATGCATGCATATCTCAATTCCTATGCTTGTTTCATTACCTTTTCTACTTCCAGCATGCCATCCCATCTCATTTATAGGTAAATGCTGAATGATATTGGTATCATCGACTGTATAATGCCAAGATACTTTGTCATTAGTAGATTTTATATACGATGCATGCATAGTAGCATCTGCACCTTTACGAACATTTCCAGTATTATGTACAGTGATACTACTAGGTGTTATAGCAACTCCTGGTCTGTTCTGTCTATTTTTTGGTATGAAATCTTCAATTATGTTCATTGTATCACCTCCATGTTAAGTTCTATGATCTTTTTTTGTCAATATCTCTTTTGTAGGTAATCTGTTTCAAGATTTCATTGCCGAATACTGATACCGATGCGCATAGAATACCTTGCATGATACCGATAAAAACAATAACTAAACTCCATGTATTCTCTATCACCAGTCCCATATACAATACACACATGATGATAGAACTGATGAGCAGTACGAATGGTATAACCCAATCTTTGATATGTGGAATATTCTTAAGGAATAAACCTAGGCAATAACATACCACGACAACTATCAATAATTCAGGACGAATGACTTGCAATACTTGTTCCATACTCATATATATCTCCTCCTATTCTATCAATCCGCTAAGCGAAAAGAGGCATAGCCTCTTTTGTTTTTTCTACCACAGATACATGACTATAGCATAAAGAAACGATTGAAAAAATATGTAACGATAAGGGTTATCATAGTACATAACACTGCTACTTTAATCTTGTTTTGAACGTCTCTAGCATCATTCAATGGCTTGGTTTTTAATTTTACCAGTTCATCCCTTATCTCTACTATAGCTCTAGCTTGTTCATCAATTTTCTTATTCTGATATTTGTTATGCTCTTCCAGAAGCTTGAGGTTACTGCTTATATCATGTAATATCTTCTGTTCCTTCACAATAGAATCCAGCTGCCTCCAGTTGGATTTTAGATCCTGTTCAAGTCGTATGACTTTTTCTGTATTTTCCTTGCACAATGTTTCCAAAGCATCACCTTCTCTTTGGTTACTATGATAATGAAATCTTACTTCTTGAGATTGCTTTTCCTGCGTTTATGTATCTTGGATTTCTTATCACTATCAGAACTGCTGGCATCGCTGACATCACTAGCTGAATTGCCACTATCTTTTTTATCAGCAGCATCATCTGACTCTTTACTCTTATCATCATCAGCATTCATTATAGGAACTCTTGATTGTTGTCGTCTCTTGGTTTCATTTTCACGTATTTTTTTTATTTTCTTATCTATTGCTTCTCTTTCGCTTTTCATGACAACCAAACGATCATTAATCTCTTTTACTTCTTTTTCAACAGTAGTTATCTGCTCTTGCAATTTTTTGACAGCCTTATCAGATTCTTCTTTAGGCCATATATCAGCTGCTTGATTCATTTTTACTGCTAAAGAAGCTTTTTCCATTGCTAAGATGAACAATCTATCTTCTTTATCAAGTTCTTCACATTTATTTCTTATATGGCTTTCAAGTATATCTTCAACTTCTTTATTGGCACCAAATAAATCTCTGAATCTCTTGATTTTGCCGTATACCATTGCATCTGTGATATCTTTTTCTACTACAGTGCTGTTTACGTCGATCTCTTCTCCAACATCACCAATATCTTCATCTAAACTGAGAACCTGATCACCAACGGAATAAGGAGCTTCTGCTGGGGCACTTTTCTTATCATCTTTATACTTTTTATCCAACTGCTTCAATTCGTTTCTGAACATTTCTTTATTTGAAGAAATTAATTTGGTTACTCCTCTATCTTTATTATTGAGTATATAGCGTTTTAGAATATTACGTCTTGTTTCAGTATCTGTTTCAGTTGTCTCTATATTTTCTACATAATTAATGATATCAAGGAATTCTGGTTTATCTGTATCATAACCATTCATTTTCAATGAATCCTGCAGTGCTTTTTTCATAGCTTCTTTACTTAAATCAGAATCAGCATCGTTGACCAGAATATCTGTTGCATCATTTATGATTTTTGACCTGGCAAAGCCATGGCTTGAACTGAATGGACCCTGTTGAGAGAACGAAAATCCCGGTGCCCAATTTTTCATTCCAAGAGGTGCATGGTCATACATTTCTATACCAGCTTTTTTGAACCTTTTATCTACTTCTTTGACAATCTTATCTATTATTTCCTTATTGCCAGTAGTTAAATATATAATTGCACTATCAGTTCTTACTCCCTGATGATTAGGTCCTAAAACTTTGAAGGAACTGATATATGATGCTTCAGGAGATCTTTTTATATCCTCCATATACGTAGCTAATAATTCAAAAGCCTCTTTGGCTTTCTTAGGGTCAAAACTCAGTGTGGTTCTTGCACTTCCCTCTCCAATTTTTTTACTTCTTCTATCCGTTACAAAGTAAGCAAATTCTGTTTTCCCACTACTAAAAGCTCTCTTAATTGTTGATTTTGAACTTTGACCAAACATTCTAAGACCCTTGAATCTGGACTCTACTGCTATCATTTGATTCTTGAAAGCTTCTTTCTCGCTGTCTGTCAATGTCTTTGGTTCATCATACTCAGGTACATTCACCTTGTATAGATCATATATGTCCTTGATCTTACGATAATAATCATACTTACCGTATGCGTCTTCTGTAGTAAATTTACCATCTACCACTTCCATCCACTGCTCTAACCAACTTAATAAACTATCAAATACTTCGTTTGGCATAATTTCACTCTCCTTTTTTATATGAAACAAAAATAAGAGAAAAAACTTGGTGGTTTTCTCTCTTATGGGTAATTATTATACGGAAGCTTTATATCCTACAATAAGTCCTACATTCTTAACATTGTGCTTATCTCCTTTTAGGGTAAAGCTCCACTGTGAACCTCTACTGCTGATACTTAAGCCGCTTGTCTCCACATATTTACCACTTTCCAGGTTATATGTTTTTCCACTATCAAGTATCATTCCTAACTTGCCTTCTTCATAAAGGTCACCTGCCATGTATATACCGTCAATCTTGCTTCCTGCCATATTAGGCAGCATATCTCTAGTGATTGTCACATCCAGCTCATCATCATTCTGTAGGAAATCAGTCCAGCTGTCACCAAATGTTTCTGCCATATTTATGAAATGCAGAGCACTATATGGCTTAAGCATACCTCTAACAGCATCCCCAAAACTCTGTCCGCCTTGTTTTGCTGTATACTTAAGGTTGATAATAACATTCTTCAAGTCCTTAGGATCATATGAACCCTTTTTACCATTAAGTTCTAGTCGCCATCTTGAAACTGCACCAGTACCTTCAAATGGTAGATAACGTTCGTCATCATAACGAAGCTCGAATAATCCGTTATTCTCTTCATACTCGCCTCTTGGTGATAATACAATCTGCTGATTGGATCTCCAATCTGAGCGAATAGAAGTAGGCTGAACATCTTTAGGGTCTATCATGTACTTGACTGCTTTTACATCAGGTTCAATTATAGTCTTATGGCTTAACTGTGTTAATGTAGCATTAACAGGTGCTTTACCTTCTCCCATATCAAATACAACTGATATGGTTTTTACTTGTCTACCATAATGTCCTTGGAAATCATAATCAAATAGAGCTTCTGTCAAATTGAACTCACAAACTCCTTTTTCCTTAAGGTCAACTAATGCAAATGGGTCAAGTTCTACTAAAGATATAGGTTTAGCTATTTCTAGGTCACGACTGTTACCCTCTATATATGCCTGTTCCATTCTATCTAGATCATAGCCTAAACTATCTCCTGCCAACAGACCTTTTCTTAAGCTGTCCCAGTACATAGATGAGATATAATTCACTTCACTTTCCTTCATTCCACGCTCGTATTGGAATGCTTTCTGAGCGGATTTGGCCATTTTATGTGCAAGCTTGTAAGTCTTGAAATATAGTGTAGACAATTTGCCTGCCATCCAGTTGTATAACTCTTTATTAGTGAATTTGTTCTTCATGAATGTATTAACTGAGTCGTTTTGTCTGATTTCTTCTTCTAATATATCAATCTCTGTCTGTGCTATACGTTCTGATAATTGAGAACCTTTTATCTGATGCTGTAATTGTATCTTTTCACTCTTAGCCATCTTAAGCTGTAATCGCCAATCTTCTTTCATACGTTCCAGATTAGCTTTCATACCTACAATCTCGCCAAGCATATTGATGCTTTCACCTGCAGATTCTGTAGCTTCTGAGAAATTCTCCAGCAATCCATCTTGATTGACTTCCGCATAAGTGAACGTTCCTATTATAGCCTTAGGAATGAGTGATATACCCATATTCACGAATTTGGCGATAGAAGCTGTTGTCATGAATGCAGCACCAATAGACATAAGACTCATCTGAGCTATCTCTGATGGTATGAATCCTGTATTCAAAAGATCATTATAATGTTTTATAGTATCCTCAGCATTCTTTAGGCTCTCTTCTAATGATTTTGTGTTTTCTATAGCCTCTTGCAACTGGTCTTCTTTAATCTTGCGGGTCATAGTCAAGATAGTATTCTCCTGCTTTTGCTGTAGGAGACTAAGTTCTTCGGAATCCTTTTTCTCAAGGGTAGCTAATAGGTCATTACCAAATTGGCTTACCTTAGATGCCAATTCTCCAGCCTTGCTTATCATGAAGTCAAAACGGTAGTGTGGAGTACTTCCGTCACTTACAGCCACTGCCTGTGATAGACTCATTCCACCTGCTACAGCCTGTACAAGAGCCATAGGATCAATAGGTGGCTGGAATAATGGTAACGGTTGATTGATACCCATGATGTTCATGCAATGTCTTATCTTATACAATCTGTCCTCAACAGTATTCCAATAACTGATAAAATTCCAGTTCTCAGGTATGAAGAAATAAGGATTGACTAAACTATCATTAACTGTACCACCAGAGAATAAGTGTAATAATGTATCTCGACTAAGATTGTTCTTGTTCTCAAGGTCCAGCAAGAATTCGTATCTATCCTCATTATTGGTAGCTTCTTTTGTTAATGTCTCATAATCCACATCATCAGTTAATACTCTCTCCCCTAAGGCTTCTGGTTTTTCACCAAGTAAATCGTAGGCTAGAATATACAGCATACGTGCTTCATTGATAGATTCTCTTGTGTATTGTCCAAAGAGCAGATCTCCCCAGTCGATAATATTGTCAATATAGTTCATAACCAACGCCTTTTCATAAGCAATGATACGTAGAGCAGCTATGGCATGAGGGTCGAATGGGTCTTCTAGATATTTCTTGATCTGAGTCTGGTCGTCATCATCTTCTATTCCATATAAATCATCTTCAGATGCCTTTAGGAATGGCAGGAACTTCCACCAAACTGCCTCTTTTGGGTCAAATATGAATTCATACCATTTTTGTGCTTCTTCAAACATCTGAGCCGTATTTAATATCTGAGCCAAGAAGAATGGTACATGGAAGAATATCTCCCAATAATAACTACTATTGGCACTATCGAAATCAAGGGTTTCTGACATAGGATATATCTTAATCCTATCTTTGTTAATCTTAATAGTTGTAGTATTGCTTATGTTGGCATCAAACTTAGGTAATTCACCTATTTGCTGAGTACTTAGGTCTAAGAAAGAATCCAAACCTTCTGTAAATAGCTTAGTGCTTAACTTATAAGAAGTACTTGATGTAAGCCTAATGATGTCATAAGGTACATCTTCCACTTCATAAGGTCTGATATCACTATTTATGTCATACTTAACATAAGCATTATCTTTGAATAGATACAAATAGCTGCCTGTATTGACACCTGCATCAATACCGTTCAGGAATTCACTTGGTATGTTCAATAAACTTCCTGCCATATTCTTATAACCAAGGTAATCCATATTCGTAATCTTTCCGTTGTCTATTGTTAACTTCTTATAATAATTCTTATATAAAACGTAGCTCTTAGAATCCAGTGTAAATGAAGCATGTATAGGTATTAGGCTGATAGGTTGTGGATATCCTGTATCCATGTATTGTCCCAATTTACCGCCATTCAATGTATAACGGATATATAGTTCGTCACTGAACATATATAGATATTTATTATCTACTACAGTGGCTGATTCTACACTACTCATATCACAGAATCTACTAAGAGCAATAGTTTGTGTAGTTCCCCATCTGATATCTGATAAAGGTGCATCATTAAGTTGCATGATCTCATCACCTTTAATCAGATATAGATCATTGTTGTATCTGAAGCTGGCATCAATATCTACTGGTATATTATCCTGGTCAACAATAAGAAGTCCATGTGAATCCCATCTATTGGTATTCAGATTGAATTCACAGAAGTAGAATCTACAATCATCATTATCGTTTCGTTTATATACCATTATACCACTATCCGATAAGGAGAGAGCCCCTATCAATGTAGATACCTTCAGATGTTCAACGAACTCATATGTCAATAGATCTTCTGCTCTCAAACGACTATTGACAGGTATTACTTCGTTTCCATCAATAACATAGAGAATACCATCTTTCATGAAAGCTGAATCAATGTTGATCTCATTCAAATTCACATAGAATTGCTGATCACCAAGCACAGATTTTATATCTGTTTCCAAGAATTCAATACTCTTAGGATAATTAACTGGTGTCTGGCTGAACTCACCATTCTCGAAACGTAGATAATTATCGTTTCTAATAATGTATGTATAATTATTGATAGTGAACGCAGCTTTTACTTTCAATTCATTAGGGTCTATATGTCCCCATCTTTCATAATTCAAGCCTCTAGTATAATTATCAAGTATGTTCCCTTCTTCATCCATGAACTCTCCATCAAAAGCGAAGTAGCTCTCACCTACTATAAGATAGGTAGTACCACCTACTTGGAAAGATGCATCAATATGTGTCACATCTTCACCTAGAACCGAATAATCTATAGTCTTAGGCCATTCGTTATCATCCAGATTATGCATTGATGGCTTGCATAAGAAACTGCCGCCCTTATGGTCAAAAGCGAACCAAGGTGCTTTTCCTATGTTGAAAGCAACAGCATTTTCATTAGCGATATTTTCCTCGAATAAGGTCTTGAATACTGATTGTCCCATATTATCATAAGCTGGATTGTTGTTGCTTACTACCGTATACAGTTCTGGTGTCAATAGGAAGGTCTTGTTCTTTCGTTCATAACCTGTATCAAATGATTTGAAAATATTGTAATTGAGCAAGTCCTTGTCAAGAAGACTATAACTGCAGTTGATTACAATATTGTCATGAGTGTCTGAATCCAATTTGTTGGATTCTTGTACAAAAAGTTCTACACCTACAGGACTCTTGACCTCAGTTTTTGATTTAGTAACTAGATCTGTTATCTTAATCTCTTGATCTAAGGTCTGTGGTATTACCCACTTACCATTCAAGTTGAGATATGAGAAATTAATCTTGATTACCTTATCGTTTTTCTGGGTTTTCTCGAAACTGTATGTTCCACCATCTCCACTTTTGGCTGTTGCGTTCTGACTCTCTTTTTCTTTGTTGTCAAATTCTACTTGTGGCCAGAATACAAATGTTTTACCAAAGGCATATACTGGGTATACCTTTTGTGAATCAATCTGAAGCTCCGTATCAATCCATGAATCCCATTCAACAGTCTCTGTGTCACCATCAATAAATGTAGCAGTACGATAATAATATTTGGTTGGCTCTGTTTTAGTACGTCCAAAGATTATAATTCTATCATCGTTATTGGTTTCGTCGTTATAGCGATATCCACCTGCAACAGTTAATCTGGATACGTCATCATAGGAATCCAAATAATTCTTATAAGCCTGTTCAACCAATGTGTCTGTCAGTTCTCCTTGCATGACTTCATCTTCAAGAGTCTTGAACTGTTCTGTCTTAGTGTCTCTAAGCTCAGGGCGAATATAATTCTCAGGATACAGGAATACTTTACGGTTAGCTTCCCAAACACGATAATTCTTCATCCAGTCCCAATAGGATTTCAGCTTATCTTTCACTATATCCATATCTTCAAAATTCTCTAGAGCCGGTTTTTCCAAGTCCATGAAGTATCTATGGAAGTATAATTGCATACAAGCCAAAGCTTCTTTTATTCTGGATGTTCTAGCACAGCTATCCATATCCACATCAATCAACAGCTTCTCATACAATTCTCTGCTATTGCTTACATCACTTTCTATATATGTGAGATAAGGTACCAATGCATCTCGTTTCATGATATTCTCTTCATCTTGAATCTGTTCTTTCAGTATCTCCCAATCCTTCTGGCTGTTCATTAATCCTAATTGTTTGTACAGATATTCTGCTGCCTCACCTAGATCTTTATTGTCTCCATAGATATATGACCATACGTATCTATAGAGCTTGGATGGTGTAGTATCTATATCTTCTGTAACCTTGAAGATGGATAGCATCTTCATAAGGATTTCTATATTGAAATTAACTTCATAAGGCGATCCACTATATAAGAAAGCATGCTTTTTCTTAAGCCATTTTATTTCTTCTGCATCCCACCCAAATATATTGCTCAACACTTCATAAGATTCTTCTATAATATGTTTCTGTGGATGTAAAAAATCTGTAAGGGTATAATTATCTCCTATATACATATGGTCCATGTATTTATAATCAGTGATGATCTTAACATCACCCAATAGATAATCCGAATATTCTCCCCATCTGTTAGTTATTACTTGAGGATATATAAGATCCATCTTTTTATAATTAGGGTCTGAATAACGTATGTAATCTTGTCCTCTCAGCATATAAGTCCTATTATCGAATATGAATGCTGAATCAATGGATTTTTCGAAGTCAGTTGGCATGTTACCCCAGTTGTTGCAAATATCTCTAGGATATCCCTCATCCACATAGTCATTATCCAAGTGACTGTAGCGAATATACTGATCATCCTTGAAAACGAATAGTTTGCCCTCACCATCTAAGAAAGCAGCATCTATTTCAACCATATCATCCAGATGTTCATCAGGGTTGAATGTATTCTTGATTTTACCCCATGTTGCGGCTATATCTGTTATCTGATTGTCACAATAATACTTGTCATCCTTGAAGAGATATAATTTCTCATCTTTGTATAGGGCTGCATCCAAATCGTAAGTAAATGTTCCTTGGAATTTCGCTGGGTCTATACCTAAATCCTCGTCAACTATGGCTGCAATTGATTTTGGATAGCCTTCATCTACGTATTCATATGTTTTTTGTGAATAACGGATATATTGATCCCCACAGAAGATGAATGTTCTATTTTCATCTCCAAAAGCAGCATCTATTTTTTCCTCTTCCAACAGATTATTTCTAATTCTTCCTAAGTGACCTATTGGCATCTCCCTGATTTCTCCTTGTGCCAATGCTATACACTTATCATCTATGAAGATGTAAATAGTGCCTCTATTAGTTATTATCGCTTTTACAATGACTTCTTTATTATAATCCTCATCTACCTTACCTATCTTATGGTCCAGATTCTCAAAACCTCTTTCAAAACGTAAGTTTTCATAGATTTTCTTAGGATAACCGAAGTCAACATATCTATAATCGCTTGATGAATAACGCACATATTGGTCCCCGCAGAACAGATAAGTAACACCATGTGAATCTACAAAAGAAGAATCTATCCTGTTGAGTTCAACTATGTTATTATCTACCTTACCAAATACCTTGTTAAGGTTTTCTACATAAGTATCAGTCCTTCTGTTCTCACCTTCAACAGGGTCTATGTTGATATTGACAAAAGTTCCATCCACCAATTTGGCATATTTGTCTTCATCGAAGAAATATATAGCATCAGCTATACCTTTGAACATAGTAGTAATCTTCTCTAGAGGTATGTTCTTCCACATCTTGTTTATGTCTTTTGGATAAGACCATATGCCTTTTATATAATTATACTGTAGCTGTTTATCCCCATGAATCAAGTAGATGTTGTCACCTTCTACATATACTGCATCTATTTCATTGAAGCCTTCTATAACAAACTGAATGGGTATGTTCCACCATTGATCATCAACAGTTTTAGGGAACCCAACATCAGGTTTACTATAATCCTTACCAGAATATTGAACGTATCTGAAGCTTCCTTGTTCATCCGGCTTTTCCAATAGGAAAGTTTTATCCTCTATAACATAAGCGATATTGACATTCCTTAGTCCGAAATCTTCTTCTATGAGTTTTGGTACTTCATCAATATAACCATATTCTTTGGATAAATCATGATTATACATAACATATTGATTGCCACTGAATAGATAGGTATTGTCATCGACACCTAATAGTCCTGCATCTATATGATCATTCTTGATGATATTATTATCCACATATCCCCACTCTTCAGCTATGCTGTACTCTTGCTTGGATAAGAAGTTGTAACATGTATGATACATATTGTCTTCTTCTATATTGCCTGTATTATCTTCTGATTCTTCATCATCAAATTCATAGAACGCATAAGTATTACCATCTGTTCCCTCAAGAATGGAAGATATTCTCCTATTATCTTCTGCAAGCTTACCGTCACCATCTTCATCAAGTGGTCTAAGCAATGGTGGTAAAATATCGGTTAACGTTATACCAGTAGAGCATTCCAAGTCATTACAACGTTTGTAGTTGCCATCTTTTTCAGTACGCATATAGATGTTGCCATCATGAGTGAATGCACATGCAGGTATTTCATAATCCATAAGTGTATATGTCTTATCCATAACCTGTGATTCTGATTCTACCAATATGGTGCATGTACCATCTTTGAAGAAGTACATATTCCTGCCATTAGCCATAGCACTATCTATTCCCTTAGAGAAATCTATATCCAGATTCTCGAATCCAGGTTCTTTAGATAATTCATCAGCTATGTTCTTAGGATAACCTTCATCTACATATCTGTTCATGTCAAAAGGTAAAGTATATCTACAATATTGATTACCTGAGAATACGTAAATAACCTCTTTGAGTTGATCATCTGCAATTGTTCTTACTGTCATGGAAGCATCCACTAAACCTGTATCTGCAATATTATTTTTCACATTACCCCAATAATCCATTATTCTGCTAGGTACATTACTATCTGTCCTAGAATAATCATTAGTCTTGTAACTTGTATAATATTTACTGGCGAAGATATATACTTTTCCATCTTTACCTGTAAATGCTGCATCAATTTGTTCAAATGGCATATCTCCCCAAGTATCTGACATCAAGGTTGGTTCTGACCACCATCTGTGTTGATTATCAAAATATATATAACTGTTGCCAGAGAATAAATAAGTTCTTCCTTGTTGATCTGTAAAAATAGCATCAATGGTTGCAAAAGGTCTATCTAATATATCAGTTTTCGTTAAAGCGAAAGGCAGATTCCACCAGTTATCATCTAGATCTTTAGGATAGTCTTCATCCACTACGGTATAATCATTAGTAGAATATCTGACATACTTCATGGACTCATCTTCTGTCATACCACATAAATAGGTTTTTCCATCTAGTACAAATGCAGCTGTTACCTCTAATAATGAATCCCAATCAGATGATATGAATCTTGGATAACCAGAATCAACTACCTTATAATCTTCTCCTGAATAACGATAATACTGATCTCCACTAAACACATATGCCTTACCATCCAATCCTACGAATGCTGCATCTACTTTACTGTTCTCGACTATGTTATTCTTGACAATACCCCATTGTTTATATGTGTCTTCTTCGCTACCTGATACATGGAATACTGAACCATCAAAGGTTATATTAATGGATTTACCATCTGCCAATAGGGAAACTCCATCATTTGTATTGATAGCGGCATCTATTCTCTTTTTGAAATTGTAAGGTAATTCTGGCATCCATGTATCAATAGTAAGTGGATAACCTTCTTCTACATAGACTCCATCATTTTCTATATTATTTCTATAGCATATAACTTGGTCACCAGCAAACAGATAGTATCTGTCATCCATAGTGAAAGCAGCATCGATATGTCTCATTTTCTGGAAATTATTTTTCACATGACCAAATCTGTCTATAATCATTTTTGGATGTACGTAGTCATCCGAAGATACATACACATCATCCTTGAATAAATATCCTTTATGGTCTATTCCCACCATTGAAGCATCTATGGACTTATGGAAAAACGGATGGATTTCCTTACCGAACTCTTCCTTCCAATTCTTATTGATATCTTTTGGATAGCCTTCATCAATATATTGAATCTCGTCATTGATATTCCCATCTAATAGATATCTGATATATTGGCCTTTTGAAAATAAGTAAGTCCTTCCTTCTTCATCTACGTAAGCTCCATCAATCTTGTCTATATCAGAAAAGTTGTTTTCTACTTTCCCCCATTGTCTCTCTTTCATTTCCCATAGATCAGAACTTGTAGTTTTACAATAGTAGTCAGTTCCTGATATTATGTGAATCGTATCTGATGAGTCTACAAAAGCAGCATCTACACAGAATGGGCTCATACCTTGCTCGCTATACTCATAATAGAATCTGTCTATATCTGTCAAACCTTGATATAGCTCATCTTCTTCGTCCGCTTCCTCTATAACCCTAACTGTAGTAGCCATATCTCTGACATAGGTATAATCATCAGCAGAATATGCGTAATAATTATCTTCAGTGAAGAGATATATCATAGAACCTACGCCTTCTAGGATGACATCAAATGTGTCAATACCTTCTGGCAAAATCAAATGCTCTGGAAATTTCTCTGTTAATTGCTGGTCATGAAAAGCTACTTCTATCTGATCTGTCGTAAGTCCTAATTTCGCTATCAATATAGCAATCTGCTTAGCTCTACGATAGAGGTTGTTGAATCTCGTGCTCTTAGGTTCTATCATAAGTCTATCATTTACATTAACAGCTTCTATCACAGGACCCATGAATTGTTCCATCAAGCTGTTATTAGTTCCAATGATATTATTCATGACAACACTAATCTCATTGGCTCCAATACCATATACATCTTGTAAAGCAGTAAGTAATATATCTTCCTGCATTATTGCCTGACCTATAAGAATCTGACTGATATCGTCAATTTCCTGTTTGATTTCCTTAGCTATGTCATGTAATAAGAAGAAGATATCCTTGTTGTAATCATCGAATCTTTCTATCTTGAATACAAGTGCATTATTCACATTCAAGAAATAATCTATCTCTTCCCTATTGAGTTTATAATCATAGGTATACTCACAGGCTTCCAACGTTTCCAAGAGATCTTCTTGTTCCATCTCGTCTAATCCTAGCTCTTCTAAATCAGCAGGTTTCACTCTGAATCTATCAATTACATCTATCATTCTACTCATATGATTGAAGACTATTTCTTCATCAATATTAGTGAAATAATCACCAAGATCAAATGATTCAATGTTGGAACTCTGACTGAAGAAATCATATCCTTCTAAGGTAATCTTTCCATTTGTCAAATATGTTCCTTCTAAGTTCTTGTATATGTCTGATGCAACGATATAACCTGCTACTCCTCTAAGCATAGTATCATCCACATTATAAAAATAATCTTTTACTTCTATGATATTATTTTTAATAGCATCAAGTATTTCAAAACGATAAGGATAATAAGCGATAGCTAAGCTGAAATCATCAATTGATGTATTAAGTATCTTTTCTTTATCTTGAATAATGTGCTCTTCATCTATATACTCGTTGAACAGTAGATTAGTCATAAGTTTTTCTATATCCAGTTCGCTTATAGGTAAATGCTCGAAGATACTTCTATCCAGAACAATATCCTTATCTGTAAACTTCTGCATATTGTCTCTGATGACCTGATATACTTCTTTTGCATAGTCTGCTATATCAGCATTAACCATGAACAATGACTTGTTCTGTGTAAATCCAAAGAACTCAGGGTCAATTACATTGTTGTCCTCATCTATATAGTTATTGAATAATAGATTATCATATAATTCCTGTTGCTTACCTTCTGAAAGGTTCAAGTCTTCAAAATCAGATGGATACAATGACATCAATACATCTTCACTAGATTCTTCTTGACTTAAGGCCTCTTCATAGATATTAGATATGATATCAAAAACATTATCTTTCATTACACTAAAATCAGTAGTGATCTGAAAATGCTCTACATTCTCTGGGAAAGTATTTTCGTTGATATCACCTTTCGTATTGATGTAACCTCTATAAACCAGATTGTTTAGAAGTTTTCTGAGTATCTTCTCTTCTAGTCCAGTATTAGTGAAATCCTCTATATCAAAATGATCCAAATGATTGACAGCTTCATATACAACTTCAGAAACTCTCTCCATATCTTTTTCTTTACTGCAAAGAAGAAGACCTGTGTTCTTGTCAGAAACAACTTTACTGTTGCGCCCTACAATATAACGGTAAACAGCCCTTGAAGTTCTATCATCACGTTCATCAGTTGTTAATGCTTTTGGGTCAAATAGTAAGATTTTGAATTGGTTATAAAGATTGTTCAAGAAATCAATCTTAGCTTTTTTCTCTTCTTTCAGAGCTTTCATCTCATCTGATTCTTCGTCATCTTCCAATTCATCCTCTTCAATAACTTGGTAACGCAGTGTTATCTGGCGTAATTCTTCACCAGTGAAATCGTTCTCCTGCATCCATTTGGTAATGGATACGATAAGTTGCATTAGCCAAATATTATTAGTCACATCATTACTTGAGAAGATTGTGTAACAGTCCCTTGTACTAGGATTATAAGCGATTAATCTATCGAATACATTATGAACTCTTATAATAGGATCATCAGTGATGACATCCAATATATAGCATAATTCTTTTACTGATATATCCAGGAATTCAGTCACAGTAGCTACCCTATAGAGAAGGGTCAAATTAGTCAATAGCATATCCTCTGTTGCTTTTAAGCTTTCCATTCCCAATTTATCAGTAAAAGTTGTTATGAATGTTGACACATCTTCATCTGTTATCTTAAGAGCTTTACACAATCTTGCTCTAAAATCTATATTATCATCGCTCATGAGATCATCTTCATCAACTGGAACGATTCTAGCATATTCACTATTCTCGTACTCAGGATGAAGAGTATCTGTCACTTGGATGTAATTTTTATCAATGGCAGTGATATCACCATTATATATTCTATTGAATAAATCTGTAGGCTGTTCTTCATTACCTGTTCCTAGAGTATTCATAGATACAAATAGTCCACATACCATATCAATTGGCAGTTCATACTCTTCATGTAATTTCAGAATATATGCCATATGTAAAATGGCTTCCTGATCAAGTATATTGTTGCAGCAGGTTCTGAGAATCATATCTAAGTCCACGAATGAAACTTGTGTCTTCTTAGCTAGGTAAATAAAAAGATATGCTCGTTTCAACCACGTCTGCATATCCTCACTACTTGTAAATCCTATAATATTCTCTTGTTCCTCATCTAATGCTGCATACCCTGATAAGCCATTATTCAAGTAAAAACTTCCTGCATATCCTGACTCATTGTCACTAAGATTTCCATATATTAAGTCCAGTAACTCTTTAAATGTAATCTTAGTCTTCCTCATGAATCTCTTCACATCAGAAAGTAATGTATTAACATCTTCTTTTGTAAGATTATCTATATTGTCACCTTGTAAGTCATCTGTTTCTTCGATATCTTCCCCAGTAATACCATAGAGAGGTATTAATCCAGTTGTATTATTGCAGATATGGTTATAAGCTTCTTCCGATAATCCTAGATAATCTCTCGCTATTATATTATTGCTATTATTACGTAATTCCTCATTACTGTCTATAGAGAAGAGTTTATATAATTGTTCTTGCGTAATTTCCATATGTGCTAAATAGTTTTTTATCTTCTCATGTTCCAGATTGAATGGTAGATTAATAGGATGCTTAGCTCCTTTTAATACTTCATAAATATCTCCTTCTACTCTTCCTTCCAATATTTCATTGACGATATCCAGATAAGGAATCATAGTGAAAGTATTTTCTTCGTCTAGAAGTATATGAAGAATATCTTCTCTTCTCAGATTCCATAAACTGCTATCGGCATCTTCATCGAATTCGTCTTCATATAATTGTAGCAGATCAGCTAAATAAGCTGCTGGTGATAGGACGGATCTGGCATCATCGCCTTCTCTGAAATCTATCTCACCAAAAATTTTTTCATAACTTGAAAAATCAGTATTGTTATCTTGACTCATTTCCTAACACTCCTCTCTTATTATATTTGTTGGCGAAATCTAGTAGCCTTGATATGAGGTTCTTGGTTCTGCTTCAATCTCATATATTTAACAGCTATTTGACTTCTTACCATTTGGGCATTCTGATACATGGTATTCGCTTCTTCCAAATCATTGAAGAGATGCCCGTACTCTTTTAAAAAGTGTTTTTTGGGTATGGATGCAATCTGCACTGCTGAATGCAGATTCTTGTTAAGTAGATTCTTAATGATTGTAACTTCATTCTGACTTTCAGGTAATATTTTCAGTAATCGTTGCCAAGCTTTCAATAGGTTCATAAGCTCGTCTTTATGCTTCTTTAATCTGTCAAAGCATAAGGTTGAAACCTCTTTTTCATCTAACAGGTTCATACTTCTTAAGCAAATATCAGGATTCTTAGTGAAAAACTGATCTAGATGCTTAAATTTCTCTTTTGTAAAATCCATTAATTTCACCTCTTTCATTTAAGACAATCGCATAATTACTTTCCGCCTATTTCTATAGCACAACATGCCTAATTGGCTCTACCATTCTAAGATACATATTGTTGTATAGAATTACATTAGGAATTATGCAATTATCTCTTTTAGTTAAATACAATATTGAGTAACATGAAAAAGCTCCTGTAAGGGTTACTTCCTCACAAGAGCTTTTTTGGTATTGTATTACATCTTATATATTACATTATTTTTGTCTTATTTGGTTCCTTAGTATTTCTTGGGATTGTGTGGGGTGATTCTGGGGGTCATCCTGTAGGTGTCCGTTTTTTGTATAGATTAAGTGCATATTAAGGATTTGCCCTCAAATTGAAGTTAGGAAGTTGAGTAACTATTACATTTCTTCAAACATTTTTTGTGCATATACTTTAATGTCAACAGGTGTCAGCATATCATATTTTTCTTTTACAGCTATGAAATAACTTCCAATCAATTTTTTATCAATTATTCGATTGGAAGGAACATCTACAGATAAATCCCCACGTGTCTCAATCCAAGGGCTTTCTGAATGTGTAAACCTCTCAAGAACCTTTCCGCTATAACAGCATAAATTTTTTATAACACTGTCTAATATAGCTTTTTCTAACACAGAAAATACTGACACATCAAAATCCTCTGTTTTCTTAATAGGGTCAAAATGATACCCTGAATATCGATTGTAAATCTCTCTATATACAGGTCCATGCACCCAAGCTTCGCAATCATTTGAAAATAAAAATGTTTTATAAAATGCATAGTAAAATCCCTGAATATAGTACAATGCTTTTTGCAAAGCCAAAGGAGTAACATCTTCACATTGGTTAAGTAAATAACTAATTGCTACATCTATTTTTGGCTTACTCACACTATTGATTCCTAAAATACTTTTTATTTTTCTTTTACTTTTTTCATAGGTTGTGGTAGTCTTTAGGTTGTTTTTATTTTGTTCAAGTATTTCATTATAATAATTAGGATCATCATAGATTTGTTGTAAAATATCTGAATACTGTTTACTAGGTATATCGCCATCACAATATCTAGAAAAAGTCTGTTCTCCCCATCCCAATAGCAAAGATAATGGTCTTTTTCCTATTGAGTATTTTTCAGATATTTCTAACACTTTATCCAGAGCAATAATACCATTTCTTTTTCTATATACATCATAAAGTGCTTTTAGATTATAATCATTTATCTCAGCGACGTAAACTTCTTTTCCGCATTCTGTACATCTAGCAACTTTTCCCATATATTCATATGACTCACCCTTTAAAGTTCCATTCATTTTTTCTTCCGTAATAGTATAAGTTACATCATTTCTACATTCTTCACAAAAAACCAGATTATCTTTCATGACTGTTCCTCCTCGTATTATATAGTAGTAGTGTTTATAGTCCCTCTCCAAGGACTGTATGCTATACTATTGGAGATACTGTGGATTGGTTTCATCCTCCTACCACTTGATGGTTCCAGAAAGGCTCCAACC